>JAYWGI010000143.1:0-7433 GCA_043779025.1 Myxococcales bacterium | reverse complement strand
CTGATGTGGATCCTCCGGTGCCCCTACGCGAGCAACTCGCGCGCGGGCATCGCGCGGGCGTCACACTGTTCAAGCGCAACATACCGGAAGACCTGCGTCACCTGCCGGGACTTCTACGGGACCTTGCTCCGACCACGAGCGAGTACCCCGCGCTGGTTTCTGTGGACCAAGAAGGCGGTCGGGTAATGAGGATGCGTGCGCCCGCCCTTCCCGTCCCCGCCGTCGCCAAGCTCGGCGGCCTCGGCGACGCATTCATTGAGCGCGTGGCAAACGCACAGTCCCTGGAGTTGCGCGCGCTGGGGTTCAGCATGAACTTTGCGCCAGTGCTCGACGTGCACACCGAGCCCCAAAATCCGATCATCGGCGACCGCGCGTTCGGCACAACGGCGCAGCAGGTCATCGCACGCGCAGGGGCATGGGCGCGCGGCATGAAGCGCGCTGGCTTGCTCTCCTGCGGCAAGCATTTTCCAGGTCACGGCGACACAAACGTAGATTCACACCTGGCGCTCCCCCGCGTGAGCCACAATGTGAATCGCTTGCACACCACAGAGATGTTTCCCTTCCTCAAGCTTGCAAGCGACGTGGATGCCATGATGACTGCGCACGTGGTCTACGACACGCTTGACGCGGGTAGGCCCGCCACGCTCTCGCATGCAATATGCACGAAATTGTTGCGTGACAAGCTCGGGTTTCAAGGAGTGCTGTTCTCCGACGACTTGGAGATGAAAGCGCTGAGCCGAAAGGTCGAAGACAATGCCATTGCCGCCGTGAACGCAGGTTGCGACTTATTGCTTATCTGCAGCGATGAGGCCTACGCCGACGCCGCTCATAGGGCGCTCACGCGCGAAATTGAGAAAAGTGACGCCTTCCGGGCGCGCGCCATGGATGCCGTTTGGCGAAGTTTGCGTATGCGTCGGCGTGCAGTTCCAAGCCCCGACCGTGCACGCTTCTCGGCTTTGGTTGTGGAGCACGCCGAACTTGCCCTGGAACTCGCATGACGCTTTTGCGCGCAGCACGGGTCGTCACATGCGACGCCAAGGGCACCGTGTTCGAGCCGGGCGCCATCGCATGGAACGGCGAGGGAATTACCTATGTGGGGCCCGCAAATACCTCCCCCGACGACAGCGAGACGTTCGAACACCAAGGCGTTGTGACGCCTGGACTTATCGACGCTCATACACACACGCCATGGGCCGGCACGCGTCATCACGAGTACGTCGCCCGTGTGCAAGGAGCCTCGTACCAGGAGCTGCAGGCGGGTGGCGGCGGCATTCTTTCGACACACCGTGCGCTAGATGCCGCCGCGCTTGACGACCTCACTGCAGAATGCACGCACCGCCTGCGCACCATGCTTGCGCAGGGCGTCACCACCGTCGAATGCAAGAGCGGCTACGGCTTACACGCAGCGCTGGAGGAGAAGCAACTCGTGGCCCTGCAGGCCGTAAGGGCCGCGGCTGGAACCCCCACTGTGGTCCCCACATTCCTGGGTCTGCACGCTCTACCGAAAGGTGCAGACCGCATGCAGTATGTAAACGATGTGATCGCAAACACCTTGCCACGCGTGGCGCACTTGGCGCGTTTCGTCGACGCTTACGTGGATAGCCACGCGTTCACCGTGGCGGAAGCGCGCGCCTTCGCAAATGCTGCGAAATCACTAGGCCTGGGCGTGCGTCTTCACGTGGGTCAGTTCAGCGACATCGGCGGTGCAGAGCTGGCAGCAGAACTCGGCGCGCTCAGCTGTGACCACCTGGAGCACCTGAGCGACGCGGGCATCGCGGCCATGGCACGCTCAAAGGTGGCCGCCGTGATCTTGCCCGTCGCACGCTGGGTGCTTGGGCAAAAAGAGCAACCGCCCGTGGAGAAGTTGCGCTCCGCGGGCGTGGCCATGGTGGTGGCGAGCGATGCGAATCCAGGCACGGCACCTACTGAGAGCTTGCCACTCGCGATGGCCATGGCCCTACGCAACGATGGCCTTACGCCCGACGAGATATGGGCCGGAGTGACCCGCCACGCGGCGCGTGTACTTGGCCTTCAAGAAGCAATCGGCACGCTGGAAGTTGGCAAGGTCGCGAATGTCGTCGCGTGGGATTTCTCTCATGAGCACGCCTTGCTGCAACCCTGGGGTACCAGCAAAGCATCGCGTGTTTGGGTTTGCGGCGTACTCAAATACACGCAGCGGGAGCCCTCACTCGCCATGCCGTGAACGCAGCTGACATGTCACGCCTTGTCTTTTCGAATCCAGCGCGACTATGACTGCGCCGTGCTCGATCACCCTGCCCTCAACAGTCGTTACTTCTTCCCTCGCCCTGATGCATTGAGTCGGCCATTTTGGGTGAAGTCTACGGAGGGTGTAGAGCTTGCTTGTCACTATGAGCGCGCTCCGCGGGGCGCGCGAACCGTGCTTCTGTTTCATGGCAATGGCGAGGTAGCTGCAGACTACACGGGTCGTTTTGCAGCCGAGATGCGTAGAGTCGGAGTGGGGCTCTGCGTCGCCGAGTACCGCGGCTACGGTGAGTCCACCGGGGAGCCCTCGCTGCCTGCGTTGCTCGAGGATGCCGAGGCCATGCTCGAAGCCCTCAAGTTGGCGCCTGAAGACCTGATCGTGTTCGGACGCTCCGTAGGGTCCATTCCTGCTTGCGAACTCGCCCACCTCGAACCAAACCTAGGAGGCTTGGTTTTGGAGAGCGGCATCCACGACGTGCGTGAGCGAGTGCTGATGCGCGTGCGCCCCGCCCAGCTGGGCATGAGCGACGCGGAGCTCGATGATGTAATGAGCCAAGACTTCAACCACGCGGACAAGCTTGCATCTTACGCGGGCCCCATATTGTTGCTGCATGCCGAGCGCGACAGCACGGTAAATGCCCAGCATGCTCACGCAAATGCAAAGTGCGCGGGCGGCGCGGTGACGCTGGCGGTGCTCCCGAACGGCGATCACAACAGCATCGAGGCAGAGAACCGCGAAGCCTATTGGCGCACCTTTGGCAACTGGGTAGCGTCGCTCCCTCCGCATGCTGCGAGCACCATCTAGCGGGTCACCTTCACACAAGAGTCAGCGTCTCACCCGCGCCAAGTGCACCCCAAACCAATCCAGCGGGTCCGTGAAGGTGCGCTCAAGAGCAAACCCGGATCGCTCGAGCATGCGATCAATCATCGCGCTATCGTACTTCACACTCGACTCAGTATGAATGCTCTCACCCTCGTCGAAGTGCACTGTCATCTCCAAGGCACCGATACATGCATCTTGCACACATGTGCTTTGCAAATGCATCTCGATGCGGGATTGAGCCTCATTCCACCGCGCGGAATGCTCAAACCGAGCGACATCAAAATCGGCTTTGAGCTCAGCGTTTAGGCGAACGAGCACGTTGCGATTGAAAGCGGCGGTCACCCCCGCAGCATCATTGTAGGCAGGCAGCAAAACGCTGAGGTCCTTGCGAAGATCGGTTCCCAAAAGCAGCATATCACCGGCGCTTAGAGCGGCTGCTACCCCCGACAAAAGGGCAACAGCAGACTCCTCATCGTAGTTTCCAATGGAGCTCCCGATGAACAGAACGAGCTTGCGGCCCTCGATAGCACGAAGAGCATCCGGGACTTGCTCGGTTGCACAAACCAACGATCGAACGGTCACGCTCGGGAGCTCGGCCCCGATGCGCTCCTCGGCCGCTTGGAGCGCGGACACGGACACATCGACCGGTACATAGAGCGAGCGTCCTTGTAGCTCAACCAGTGCCGCGAGAAGCACCCGTGTCTTATCCGCGGTACCTGCCCCCAGCTCAACAAGACTAAGCTTCTGGCCGCCGGCCGCCGCGCGCAGCATCTCGGGGGCGTAGTGGGTGAAAATGGATCGCTCCACTCGGGTCGGATAATACTCCGGAACGCGCGTGATTTGATCGAACAGTTCGGAGCCGGCCTGGTCATAAAGTAGCCAGGCAGGTAGAGACTTTGTTTGGCCTCCAAGCCCCTCACGCACGGCCTCCGAGATGCTCGCATCGATCACGGGGTCACCACCACACCCTTCCAAAAAGCGATGCGATCAGCGACCTCGCGCGCCGCAGCTTTGGGCTCAGGATAATACCATGCGGCGTCACGGTTGACGGCCTCGCCTACTACGACATCGTAGTAATGAGCTGTGCCCTTCCACGAACACACGGTGCGTGTGGCCGATGGCCGAAACATTCCCTCCACCAGACAGCTGCGGGCGAAGTAGGTATTTCCCTCAACGTTCGCCGTGTCGGTGCCTGTCGCGATTGTCGTTCCGTTCCATGTCGCTTTTGCCATTGTCAGACTCCTTGCATTTTACACAGTTCAAACCTTCAAACATTCAAACGCTCACGGGTAACCCCGGGCCAAACGCACGCCACTCGCCTGAAAACGCGTGTGCGCGGGCCAGAAGTTGCGATACGTGCGTCGGACGTGGCCCGGAGGCGTCAGGTATGAGCCGCCGCGAAGCACGCGCTGATTGACCATAAATTTGCCGTTGTATTCACCAAGTGCGTCCTCGCTTGTGGCAAACCCAGGATACGCCTCATAGCTTGAGCGTGTCCAAGCCCAGGCTTCGCCCCAAAGTTGTTGCAGCCCAGAGCCTGACGCGATGTTGGGGCACAGAAAATCGCTCAAGAATCCGCCAGCCACAGGTGCTGCGCGGCCCGCATGCTCCAATTCAAACTCCGTTGGCAAACGTGCGCCCAAGAAGCGCGCGATGGCGTCCGCTTCATAATAGTTCAGATGAACGGCGGGCTCCGCGTCGCACGGCACGCGCTCACCGCTCAAGTCGAAGACCAAACAATCGTCTCCCTCCACGCGCATGTAGATTGGCGAATCGACGGCATTGGCTTGAGTCCAAGCGAACCCCTCTGACAGCCAAAGTGAGGCCCTTCGATAGCCCCCATCACGCACGAAACCCCTGACCTCGGCTACCGTCACCAACCGATTTGAGAGCGCGAAGGGCTCTAGCCAAACTCTGTGGACAGGCGTCTCGTTGTCGAACACAAAACGGCCTTCTTCCGCAGCCGCGCCAACGTCGACCAACCCTCCCTCAACCGGAATGTAGGTTAGGAGTTCCGGCGCACTTGAGGCCAACGGCATACGTGCGAGCGTCTGTGGCTGGTACGCCGGTTTCAACGGGTTCTCGCTGAATGCGTGCAAAATATCAGTCATAAGAAGCTCTTGGTGCTGTTCCTCGTGCGCAAAGCCAAGCGTCAAAATCGACGAGATCTTCACGAGTTCGGACTCCGTCGCATGCTCAAGCAGTGACAGAACACGTTCTTCCACCACACGTCTGTATTCTGCAACCTCTGAAACAGAAGGCCTCGACAACACGCCGCGACGCGCCCGCGGATGTCGCGGGCCGACCTGCTCGTAGTACGAGTTAAAAAGAGGCGCCCACGCCGCGCAGTAAGCCGGGACCCCGCGCGGCAACAGCAAAAAAGTCTCAAAAAACCACGTCGTATGTGCTCGGTGCCAGCGCGTCGGGCTGCAGTCGTCCATTGACTGCAGCATTTGGTCCTCTGCCGACAGCGGGGCTGCCAGCATTTCCGTGCGCTCTCGCGTTTCGATGAAACGTAACGCAAGGGCACCCCGCGTGGACTGCAAGCCCGACGTCATTCGACGAACCGAACTATTTGGACCAAAGTTCGCCCAGGAAAGTCTTCATCGCCGTCCATGAACGCGCATCCGCCTGCGCATTGTAGGCCGCTCCTTTGCTCGGGTCTTTGCCTGCCGCTTTCACCGTGAACGCGTGCACGGCACCGCTGTAAGACACAAACTGCATGTCGACTTTTGCGGCGCGCATCTCACTTTGAAACGCGCTCACCTCGGCTGCGTTGACCCAAGGGTCGTCCGCGCCGTGCAGCGCGAGCACACGGCCCCGGATATTTTTGGCGTCCGCTGCGTTGGGGGTCGCGAGCCCACCATGAAAGCTCACGGTGGCGGCAAGCTGCGCCCCGCTTCGCGCAAGCTCCAGAGCAGAGGTACCGCCAAAGCAGTACCCGATGACCACGACCTTGGTTGGGTCCACTTTTGGGTTCGCAAGCAACGCCTTAAGTGCAGACTGCATACGTGCACGAAGCTTGGACACGTCGCTCTTGTAGCTGCCCGCGAACTTCCCGGCTTCCGCAGCGTCGGCCGGCCGTACACCCTTGCCGTATACATCGGCGGCAAAGGCTACGTACCCAAGTTCTGCCAGCATATTCGCTCGCATTTTGGTGTCGTCGCTGAGACCCATCCAATCATGAACAACGAGCACTGCAGGAAGCTTCGCGCTCGCCTCATTGCTCGGCTGCACCATGTAGCCCTCGAGCTCCACCAAACCATCCTTGTAGGCCACCGAGCCTTGCGCAAGCGGCGCTTTGGCGGCCTGCACGGCCATGTTGGGTGGGTGGGTCCCGCCGCCTGTGGGCGAGCCACCACCACATGCCGCTGCGGCCATGGAGACCGCCGCGAGTACGCAAAGAGCGATCGAGTTCATCGACCACACAACTACCAGAACCGCGAGCACCCAGGCTTGGGTGTATTGTACGTTTCGCTACTTCTTTGCGAACATTGCAATCGCAACGCCCAAGCCGTCGCCAGTGACTTCCACCGCGATAAGTTCGCTTGCATTCTCACGCACACAGGCGCGCTTCGTCATGCCGGGAAGCAGCGCATCCTCGATCTCGAGCATGCCGTCCTTGCTAAATCGCTTTGGCAACAACCAAATATTGGATCTTATTTAAGTCCAATAAAGTGCTATATTAGACTTCATGAACAGCCAAATTGACTCAGTCATTGCGGACAAAGTGGCAAGCTCAGTGATGGGCCCGCGGCCGGTTCTGACGTGGCGTGACGCCCCGCTGCCCAAGGTACGAAACAAGGCCATCGCCGTCATTGGCATGCGGCGTGCGGGTAAAACCTCGTACCTGCACCAGGTGCGCGCCCAAATGATTGACGCCGGGCGCCCACCCGAGCAACTAATCTATTTCAACTTTGAGGATGAGCGCCTGGGCGGCATGCGGGCCGCCGACTTGAGCCGCGTCCCCGATGTGCACGCGCGCATGTACCCGGCGCCCGAAGGCGAGCGGGTGGCCCTGTTCTTAGACGAAATTCAACTCGTCCCGGGCTGGGAGGTGTTCGTGCGCCGCATGCTCGACACTCCGCACTACGAGATCTTTCTCTCCGGATCGTCGGCCAAATTGCTGAGCCGCGAGATAGCAACCTCGATGCGCGGCCGCGGATGGGAGCTGCCCATCCACCCCTTCAGCTTCCGGGAATTCGCGCGCTTCCACGAGCTTCTGCTCCCCACCAATTTGCGCGCTGTCACGTCACGCCAGGCGGCGGGCATCGAGCGACACTTCGAACGCTATCTCAGCATTGGCGGCTTCCCTGAAGCCCAAGTTCTGGACGCGCCCGACAGGCGCGCGCTGCTTCAGAACTACGTGGACGTCGTAATGCTACGC
>JAYWGI010000142.1:0-7453 GCA_043779025.1 Myxococcales bacterium | reverse complement strand
GGTAGTTCTTCCCCGTCGGAAAGCAGCCACAGCCGTCGTCACCGTATCTCACTTGTGCGCCGAAGCACCGGACGCGGTAGGCTTGGACGCCGCCGACGCAGAAGACGCTTTGCTGGCGCCACTGTCGCTCGGCACGCCAGCGTCGACAGTGGGTGCCGTCACGACGTTGAGGGGCGCCTGGCCGAGCATTTTAAGCTCCATATTGATCCACTCTTCAAGGTCTGCGCCTTGGCTGTACTTTCGGCCATTGATATACAGCGACGGCGTGCCCGTCACGCCCAAACGCTCCGCTAGCGCGCGATCTTTTGCGATGCGCTCGCTGGCGTCTTTGGCGTCGGCATCGGCCTTGTATTGCTCCAGCTTGAGGCCCAAGTCTTTGGCATAACCCTCGAGCTTGGAAGGCATCAATTCGCTCTGGTGCGCAAACATGGTGCGGTTCATTTCCCAAAATTTCCCCTGACGGAATGCTGCAATCCCCGCACGCGCGGCGGCGTCGCCGTGCTCGTGGCCCATACCACCCAACACAAAGAACTTGTATATTACACGTACTGAATTCTTATTGGTGTCGTAAAGCGCCGCGATGGCCGGGGCCACCTTGGCGCAATGGGGGCACGTAAAGTCTGCGAACTCCACGAGCGTGATGGGCGCGCTGGCTGCGCCCTCGCTGGGGGAGCCTTCCTCATCAATTTTCTGCACCGCGCTCATGTCGAAGCGGTTCTTATAGAACGTATTCACGGCCGACACTGGGGCGCCCTGACGCACCAAGCTCAACACCATTTTGGTTGCGTCTTCACAGACGTTGCACGCGAGCTTGTCGGTGACGCACTTGGCAAGCGTAGCGCTCACGCCCGGGCACGGAGCCTTGAGTGTCGTGACGTGCTGACTCCACTCCGCGTGCTCCCTCTTGGTAAGCGCCGAGACATCGACACCTGGCAACGTCACGAGTTGTGCGGGCGCCTCCGCGGCGGCGTCCACTAACCCCGCCCCGCTGGGCTTGTTGCAAGCGGCGCCCACCAGCGAGGAGGCAAAGAAGCAGCTGAGGGCGAAGGTGCGTAGCGTAGACATGTGTGGCCTCGGAGATAAACGCAGGCAGGCTGTCGCTTCAAGGGCCAAACGCTCTCCCTTGCCCCATTGTCCAATCAAATGCGCTACGTGTACGCTCCTTCGATGCGCGACGAGACCCCAGAAGACCTCGAACTCCCCGACTCGGACGACACCCCGCCTGCCTTGGCATTCGCGGGCGCGCGGCACGTCATCGCGGTAGGCGCCGGACGCAGCGGCGCAGGCAAGAGCTTGCTCGCTCAGGGTATTTCGGTGTTTTTGGCCCAACTTGGCCGCAGCGTACTCCTGGTGGATGCCGACCCAAATGGCCCGGACATGCACCTTCCCTTTGGTCTTCCGCGCGGAGATCAGGGCCATGAAGATGGCGATGATGCGGTAATGTCTCGGATTCGCGCGAGCCAGACCGAAGTCTCAAACCTGCAGTTTGCAACCTTTCCGACAGACAGGGTCGACGGCACTGGCGTTGCGCGCGGCGCGCGTGCACTACGCTGGCTCAACGCGGCGCGCGATACCGGTGCGGACTACATCGTTATCAACGTGGGCACGTGCCCCACGCTGGCCGCCTTAGACTTGTGGTTGGGCGCAGACACCCGCGTTGCGCTGACTTCACCAGAACCCGCGTCTGTGGAATCGTTTTATCGCGTTCTCGCCGCGGGCTTTGTGCGGCGCCTTCGGCGACGCTTGCATCAGGATCGTGTCAAGGCGGAGTTGTTTGAGCGGGCACGCCGCGAGTTAGGTCCCGGAGCCTCTCCTCTTGCGCTGGTACAAGCGCTGAAAGCCATGGATCGAAACGCGGCCGAGATTGCATGGCAGGAGGCCCTGCGTTTACGCTGTTACCTAGTCGTCAACCCCGTGCGTTCACGCCCCGACACGACCCTAGGCGCCCATGTCGCACAGGTGACGGCAACCCACTTTGGGGTTCCCGTGCAGGAACTAGGCTATATCGATTTCGACGAGAGTGTGGCGGCTGCCGCTCGCCGCCGCCGCCCGCTCATGGTGGATACGCCCGGTGGCAAAGCGGGGCGCCAAATGGAACGCATTACGCGCAGACTGCTCACCGACATCGCGCCCAAGCCCGAGCGCGGGGAGCCAGGTCTCGCGATGCCCAGTCGCAAACCCACGCACTACGACGTGCTCGGTGTGGCGCGGGGCGCGACCGACGAAGAGGTGCGCAAAGCCTCAAGGCCATTACGTGCACTTTACACTGATGACAATCTTGCAGCATGCACACTTCTGAGCCCGGACTTGCTGAGGGGCTACCGCGCCCGCATCGAGGAAGCGCACGACACGTTGGTGGAATCCGCACGGCGGAAGGCCTATGACATGTCCGTGTTTGATGGAGATATGCCGCTCCTTTCAGCGCCGCCCCCGCCGGTCGTTCCCGTCGTCTCGGGCGAGCGCGAGTTGCTGCGACGTGAGGTCCTGCGGGAGGTGGGGGTAGATACCATCTACTCTGGGGATCTGCTGCGACGCGTGCGAGAGTCGCAAGGCCTAGGCCTCAGCGACATCGCGCGGCTCACGAAGATTCCTACTCAGCACCTGGCGAGCATCGAAGACGATGCATTTCATCGGCTACCGGCGGCGGTGTACGTGCGCGGCTATGTGGGTGAGTTCGCGCGCCAGCTAGGCTTAGACCCGGCGCTCGTTCGAGCGACCTACCTTGCGCGCCCTGCGGCCGCCGCCGCGTTTCACCGATGAGTGTGTCTCCGGCGTCGCGGGAGAGCCCATCTTGGCATGTGTGGCATCCCAAGCCGGACGGAATAGCACTGCTGGCCGTCACGCTGCTCGGCTGGGCACTACGCGCAGCGGCGGCACTTCACTTTGCGTCGGAGCCGGTGTGGGACGCCCATTACTATCACTACTACGCGCGCCGACTCGCGGAGGGCTTTGGCTACTCCGATGGCGGCGGGGCTGCGCCTCACCCTGCGGCGCATTACCCCGTGGGCTACAGCGGATTCCTGTCAGCATTTTACCAAGCATTCGGAAGTAGCCACGGGGTAGCCATCGCCGTGAACGTAGCCGTTGGCGCGGGCCTTGTCGCACTAAGCTACGCACTCGTACGAAGCTACGCCAGCCGGCGCACCGCCACGTTCGCTGCCGTGCTCGTGGCCGTGCACCCTGGGCTCATCTTGTATTCCATACTTGTCATGAGCGAGCAACTTGCGGCGCTGGTTGCGATGCTAGCGATCTACTGCAGCGTGCGCGCACGCATTGCGTCGAGTCGTGTTTGGGCGTGGCGCACGGCCGCATTCGTTGCCCTTGGCTTTGCCGCTTTGGTGCGGCCGCAAGCGCTGCTGCTCTTCCCTGCACTGTTGCCTTGGCCCCCGAGATGGTCCGTTTCCACATTGATGCACACTGCACGCGTTGCGATCATCGGCCTTGCCCTTACCCTCCTGCCAATATTGCCTTGGACGGCACGCAACTGCATGCAGATGGACGGCTGCGCCCTGGTAAGCACCAACGGAGGCTGGAACCTGGCCATCGGCGCCTTCCCGCGTGCCACCGGCCGCTTCGAGACCTTGCGCGGCGAGGACGGCTGCCGTGTGGTCACGGGGCAAGTGCAGCAAGACCGCTGCTGGGGCGAGCGCGGCTTGGGCTGGATCAAGAACGACACACGTCGCTGGCTGGGGCTCATCCCAGAGAAGCTGCACCAGACCTTCGACCACGAATCTTTCGCAGTCAATTACCTCAAGCAAGGCCGACCGGATCTATGGACGGAAGAGCAAGCCGCCCGCAGCCGCGAGCGCCTGAGTGTGCTGCACATTGCGCTCATGGCGCTTGCCACAGCTGGCCTGCTTGCGGCGGCGTTGCGCACCCGCGTTCACGTCAAGGGCGCCGCGCGTCGGCCCTTGCCCTCCGCGCTCTGGGGCTTGCTGATCTACCTGGGTGGCGTGGTCTTTACGCACGCGGTGTTCTTCGGCGAGGACCGCTACCACATGGTGGTTGTACCTGCATTCTGCATATTCGCGACTGAGCTGACGGGCATTGCTGCATTGTGGAAGGCTACTTCACTACGCCGCCGATGAGCGCCCAGGGAGCGTTCTAGTGCGCCTGGCCCCAGGTCGGTCCCACACCCAGATTCACCTCGAGTGGCACCGAGAGTTCGACCACCTGCTCCATCGTGTGCTTGAGCTCGGCGCCGACCTGCTCGGCATCGATCGCAGCCACCTCGAAGACCAACTCGTCGTGCACGCTGAGCAGCATGCGTGCGTTCTGCACCTTTTCACAAGCCAGCATCGCCAGCTTGAGAATGTCGGCCGCGCTGCCTTGAATAGGGGTGTTCTTCGCGGCGCGCTGCGCGTCACTGCGCAGGACGCGGTTGTTTGAAAGCAGGTTCGGGAATCGCCTTAGCCGACCCATCATGGTACGCACTACGCCGGTGGTCTCAGCCTCCTGCTGCACCCCCGCCATGTAGCCGCGCACCCCGGGGAAGCGGGCAAAGTAGTCGTCGATAAAGGCCGCGGCCTCTTTGCGCGTTACGCCCGTTTGCTTGGCCAGCGCGAGCTCGCCCATGCCGTAGATGACGCCGAAGTTGACGGCTTTGGCGCGGTAGCGAAGCTCCTTGCTCACGCCTTCGACAGGGACGCCAAACATGAGCGAGGCCGTGTGCGTGTGGATGTCCACGTTGCTGGTGAAGGCTGCCCGCATGTTGGCGTCGCCGCTGATGTGGGCCAGCACTCGCAGCTCGATCTGCGAGTAGTCTAGCGAGAGAAGCACGTGGCCTTCGGGAGCGACAAAGGCCTCGCGGATCTGCTTTCCCAGCGCTGTACGCGTCGGGATGTTTTGTAGGTTTGGGTCCGCGCAGGACAGTCGCCCCGTGGCGGCCACCGTCTGGGTGTAGGTCGGATGAATGCGGCCGGTAGTCTCCGACACCCACTTGGGTAGAGCGTCCAAGTAGGTGCCTTTGAGCTTGTCGATCTCGCGGTACTCGAGCAGCACTCCGGGCAACGCGTGGTCGGGCGCGAGCGTTTCGAGCACCTCCGCATCGGTAGATCGCCCGCCTTTTGGGGTCTTTTTTACGACGCGCAGTTTGAGTTCGTCAAAAAGAATGCCTTCGAGTTGATCGCGCGAACGAAGAGCAAATTCCCTGCCCGCAAGCTCATGGGCGCGCTTCTCGAGGCGCACCAATTCCAAAGCCGCCACCTCGGACGCGGTTTTGAGCGCAGGGACATTCACGAGCACACCTCGCGCCTTCATCGCGCTCAACACCTCGGCGAGCGGCAATTCCATGTCCGTGTAGAGCACATCTACCTTCTCCGCCTGCATGCGACGCATGGAGACATCCCCGAGGCCGTCGGCGTTCAAGTCGCCGCGGCAATCGGGATCGATGAGGTAGGCTGCCAGATCGGGGCGGGCAAGCACGACGCCATCGCTGGGTCCCATGTTCGCGCTGCTCAGCAGCGAGAGCTGCGCCGAGCCGATTGCTAAAGCGGCGGTAACCGGCACAACCGCCCCAACAGCCGAGGTCACGGGGGCCATCACTTCAGAAAGCGTGAGCCTGGCGTTTAGCTTGCCGCGCCCATTGGACGCCACGAAAGGCACAGGTGGAAGCGCGCTGCCTGGCCCATCGGCGGGCGGCTCGGCCAAGGATGGCAGAGAGCTCAACAGGCGCATCAGACCCAATTCTGTGTAGAGGGCACGCAACACCTCGGTCTGCTGCGCGCCCTCCGTCGCCTCCGGCGACCACGCAATGCTCAAGTCGGCTTTGAGGCGAACCAGTTCTCGCGACAGCAGCGCCTCCCCCTTATTCTCTAGTAGCGAGGCCTTGAGTTTTGGCTTTGTGATGAGCTCGATATTGTCATACACGCCCGACAATGTTTGGTATTTCGCCAGCAAATCGGCGGCCGTTTTGGGCCCCACGCCTGGGACGCCAGGCACGTTGTCGGAGGTGTCGCCAGTGAGCGCAAGTAAGTCGCCAAGCTGCCCGGCACGGACCCCCCACTTCTCCTGCACCTCGGCTGGGCCGTACACACTGTCGCGCCCAGAGTCCCACTGAAGCACGCGCTCATCGTCGTCGTGCACCAGCTGCATCAAGTCCTTGTCGGCGCTCACCACCACAACGCGCCAATCGTCGGCGAGCGCACGTGCGGTCACAGTTGCAATCAAGTCGTCGGCCTCGACGCCGTCTTCTTGAAGAACGAGCAGACCCATCGCGCGCACGATCTGCTCGCAGCGCGTAATCTGCGAACTCAAGTCCTCAGGCGCAGGCGGACGGTTGGCTTTGTAACGTGGGTCCATGGCTTTACGAAAGCTCGGGCCTTTGGAATCCATCGCAACGACCAGGCGCGCGGGGCGCCGGCTCGCACGCACCCGCGCGAGCATGTTGATTGTTCCCAAGATAGCGTGCGTGACTTCTCCGCTTGAACTCGAAAGTGGGGCGACTGCATGGTAGGCGCGAAAAATGTAGCCGCTGAGATCAATGACATAGACAACGTTCGGCGACCCAGGTGGCGGAAGACGTGCAGACATAGCCGAAGGGATACTCCAAAAACGCCAGGACCGGGGTGAGCGCGTGGGCCTCACCGCACACGAATCAGGCTAGCCGAACCACATCACCAGTCTGGCCACTCTGTACCAACGCAAGCGCCACGCGAAGCGCGACCATGCCGTCCTCACCCGAACAAGGCGATACCTTTTCATTGAGTACCGCGTCGAGAAATGCCTCATGCTCTACGCGCAACGGCTCTCGCTTGGGCATCCATGTTTTAATCTCATCGCCCTCGATGGCGCCAGCAAAATAGCTACCTGGGCCCCATGAGTCGCTTGTCCGACCATTCTTGCACCAGTACATATCTTGGGTGAGGTAGTCGGCCATGTACGTGCCGCCCTCGCCGCTCACCCAAAGCTGTCGAAGCTTTTTGGGACTGAGCCAGCTCACGTCCAAAACGCCAATGGCGCCGCCGGGAAATCGAAGGACGCCAGACACCATGTCCTCGCGTGTGCGATGCACCTGTTGGGAGGTTTCGGCAAATGCACGCAACGGCGTCTCCCCAACGAGCAGATGCATCGCATCGATGTCGTGCGTGGCCAGATCGAGCGTGACGCCCACATCTTGAATGCGCGCAGGGAAGGGACTCAAGCGCCGCGCATGCATTTTAAACACGCGCCCAAGCTCACCCGCTTTAAGGCGCCGGGCCATTTCGGTGACCACGGGATTAAAACGCTCGACATGCCCCACCATCAACAATCGCTGGTGGGCCCGCGCGATTGCAATCATCTGCTCGGCCTCATGAACGCTGGATGCAATCGGCTTCTCGACCAGCACATGGCACCCCGCCTGCAGCGCTGCAATGGTAACCGAGGCGTGGTGGTCCGTAGGAACGCTCACCACGGCGATATCGGGCCGCAGCTCGTCGAGCATTCTCACGTAGTCGGCGTGAAACGACACGCC
>JAYWGI010000141.1:0-7464 GCA_043779025.1 Myxococcales bacterium | reverse complement strand
GTGTGCACCTACCCACCGACCCCGACGGCCGCAAACGCGGGTTCGGGTTCGTCACCATGGGCAGTGCCGAAGACGCCAAAGCTGCGGTCGACGGCCTCGCCACCGCCGATTTGCGAGGCCGTCGTGTCAACGCCAAGCTGGCTCAGCCCAAGGGCGAGCGTCCTGCGCCACGCGAAGGCGGCTACAATGGTGGTGGCTTCAACGGCCCTCCCTCCAGCAGCTTCGGTGGAGGCGGCGGTGGTTTTGGCGGCCCGCCCTCGGCAGGTGGCCCAGCTCCGGCCAAACGCCCCGACGACAAGCGCAAAAAAACAGGCAACTCATGGGACGACGGCCCCCGTAAGCCGCGTTTCGCGGGCGGTGGCGCCGGTGGTGGTGGCGGTGGCGGTGGCGCCAAAAGCCGCGGCGGCTCCGGCTGGGGTGGCGACGACGACGAATGACGGACTGGCGCCCAGCAGGGCGCGCCTCTTGGCCGCTCCTCTCTGCGTGAGCAAAACCCCTCGTGGCCATTCGGGCCAAGGGGGTTTCTTTTTACCGCGCGCCCGTCACGGCTTTGTGTTGCCTTCCTGGCCAGAACGGGTAAACAGAACTACCCACTTTCGATGTTCTTTCGAGACATTCCAGGAGTTTTCACATGCGCGATCTCATCAAGCTCACTTGCGGCAATTGCAGCCGCGCGAACTACACGACGAACAAGAACAAGCGAACAATGACTGAGAAGTTCGAGATGAAGAAGTTCTGTCCGACGTGCCGTGCGCACCACCCCCACAAAGAGGGAAAGATATCCAAGGGCTGATTTTTGATGTTTGACTGGCTGCAGGGCTTGTTCTCAAACGATCTCGCGATTGATCTGGGAACAGCCAACACGCTTATCTACGCCAAACACAAAGGCATCGTTTCCTGTGAACCCTCCGTGGTTGCAGTGGCCGACGATGGCCGTGGTGGACAGCGGGTGCTAGCAGTCGGGCGGGAAGCCAAAGAGATGCTTGGGCGTACGCCGGATTCCATCCGCGCGATTCGCCCCCTTCGTGATGGCGTGATCGCGGACTTCGAGATCACAGAAGCCATGTTGCGGTACTTCATTCAGAAGGCCACGCGCAAGCGCGCGATCTTCAAGCCGCGTGTCGTGATCTGCGTGCCTTTCGGTATCACCGAAGTCGAGAAGCGTGCGGTGCGTGACAGCGCCGAGAGCGCAGGAGCCGGCGAGATTTTTCTGATCGATGAGCCCATGGCCGCCGCCATTGGCGCGGGTCTTCCTATTTCTGAAGCGTCGGGCAGCATGGTGGTGGACATCGGCGGCGGCACCACCGAGGTGGCCGTCATTGCACTCTCAGGTATTGTCTATTCGCAGAGCATTCGCGTGGGTGGCGACAAAATGGACGAAGCCATCCAAGCCTACCTCAAGCGCAAGTACAGCTTGGCCGTGGGCGAGCAGACGGCCGAGCGCGTCAAGATGGAAATCGGCAGCGCCTACCCTCTCACCACGCAGCGCACCACCGAGGTTAAAGGACGCGACCTGGTAGCGGGTGTCCCCAAAACCATCACCGTCAACTCCGATGAGATCCGTGAAGCGTTGCAAGAGCCGCTCACGGCCATTGTAGAGGCCACGTTGCATGCGCTTGAGCGCACGCCTCCGGAGCTTGCCGCGGACATCGTAGACCGCGGTGTGGTGCTCACGGGCGGCGGCGCGATGCTCGCCAACTTAGATGTGCTTTTGCGCGAGGAAACAGGCCTGCCCGTGATGGTGGCCGAAGATCCGATAAGCGCCGTTGTGATGGGCAGTGGCATGGCGCTCGAGAACGAGGACCTGCTGCGCGAGGTAACCACCGGAGGCTGAAGCCATGGACTTTCGACGCATTCGAGATGTGGGCGTCGTGGTTGCGCTGTTGGCCGTGCCCTTCTTTTTTCTGCGCGCCAACGTCAAGCGTGTCGATCGCCTCAATGCGCTGGACCGCGGCCTTCTGCGCGTGAGCGCACCGCTCGAATACCGAGCCTCGAATCTTGCGCGCGGGATTTCGGCATTGTGGGCAGACTACATCTATCTCGCAGACGCCAAACAAGAGGCGGAACGCCTGGGCTACGAAAACGCCCGCTTGCGTGACAGCTTGCACAAGCTCGAGTCCGATGTAGGCGAGACGCGAGACTTGAGGCGCTTGCTGCAGCTGCGTCAAACCATTCCTGGTGAGTCAGTGACCGCCGAGGTTGTAGGCAAGGACTTCTCGCCTTTCTTCCGCGTCACGCGGCTCATCCTGGATCGCGAATCTCGCTCGGTCAAAACCAATGATCCGGTCGTTTCTCCGGACGGTGTTGTCGGGCGTGTCATGAGCGTAAGCGGCGACGCAGTGGAAACCTTGCTTGCGGTGGACGCAGCTTTCGTGGTCGACATCGAGGACGAGCGCTCGCACGCTCGTGGCTTTGTGCGCGGCACCGGGGACACAACGCGATACGCCGCCAAGGTCCAGAACCTCGATGCGCGTGACGACGTCGAGGTCGGCGATTTGTTGGTCACGAGCGGCATGGGCAAGCTGTTCCCAGGAGGTCTCCCCGTGGCACGAGTCTCCAAAGTAAAGAAGGGCGAAATCGGTCAAAACCAAGAGATCGAATGCGTGCCCACAGTAGACTTTGGACGCCTCAATACGGTGCTTATTCTTTCGAACTATCAGGCGACGCGCGACCCGATTCCGGCAAAGAAGTAGCCATTTCCATGAGAAATTCGGCCTTTTTGCTTCTCGGCTTGTTTCTGCTCTTTGCGCAGGAAAGCCTTTTTCGTGTGCCCGAATTCTCCCTTATCCCAGCATGGTTCGGGCGCCCTTCGCTCATCTTGCCTCTGCTGATGTTCATGGGCATTCGAGACTTCGCCCTCGTTCGCGGTGCCTGTTTGGCTTTCGCGCTAGGCTATGCCACCGATCTTATCGGCATATCTCCCATTGGCCTGTGCACGTTCACCAGTGTGCTGATGTTCGTGCTTGCCCGGGCCGCGGGGTTTCGTGTGGCGTCCCGCAGCCGTTGGGTACAAGTACTTCTCTCGTTTGCGTTCTCCGTGATTCAGAGCGGCATCATGGTGCTGCTGCTGCGCGTGTTTTCTCCCAATCAAGATTCATGGGCTGTCAGCATGCGCTCGGCCGCGATCCTCCCCCATGCGCTCGTGACCGCGCTTGTGGCATTGCCCGTGTTGGCACTCGCAGATGTCGTACTCGATCGCACGCGCTCCGAGCGCGGCGACCGTGACGGCGCTGCGGCCATGCCACGCGTGCCGCGAATGCGGCGAAGGAGTGCGCCTTGAGCCAACAGAGCATGTCGCGCGGTGACTTGGGTGAGTTCCGTGCACGATACAAGTACCTGGCTCTTGGTGTCATGGGCGCGATGGCGGCGCTCATCGTGCGCTTGTTCCAGCTGCAGGTCGTTCAGGCCGACGCCTATCGCCAAAACGCACTCGACAACATCACCCGCAAGGTGCGTATCCCCACCACACGCGGGGTGATTCGCGACGCTTACGGCCGCATTTTGGCAGCGAGCCGGCCGGGCTACGACGTGCACGTGGTGCCAGGACGCGTACTTCCGAGCGCACGCAAGCATGCACGTGCGCGCGACGTAGACACCTTGCCGCGTGTGGCGCAGATGCTGCACCTGAGCGCCGACGAGCTCAGCCTCTTGGACAAGCGCATTCGAGAAGTCTGTGTGGACGACGCGGATCGCTCGCCCTGCTGGCGCCCGATTCTCGTGCGTGAGGACATCGCTCGCGAAGTATTGTCCGAAGTGAGCCAACACGCGAAAGAGATTGCGGGCGTGGAGGTGGTCGAAGCGCCGGTTCGGACCTACCCCTATGGCCGCCTGGGCGCCCACCTTATGGGCTATGTGAGCGAGCTCGATCGCGAACACCTGGCGGAATACCGCCCCGATGGCTATGAGCAGCTTTCGCCCGACGAGCGCGCCAAGAGGAACCCGCTCGCCTACGAGCCGGGTGACACGGCGGGCGCCACCGGGCTAGAGCGCGCATGGGAAGCCCAACTGAGGGGTCAGCGCGGCTGGCAAAAGCGCGTTGTGAATGCACAAGGCGTCTACCAACTCGGTCCCGAGGCAGATTCGCATCTGATGCCACCGCTGCGCGCGGAGCCCATCGCGGGTCGAGACGTCAAGCTGAGCGTAGACATGGACCTGATGCAGGCCATCGACAAGGCTATGAGCAAGCACGTCTCGGGGGCTGTGGTCGTGGTTGATGTGCACACCGGGCAGATACGTGCACTTTACAGCAAACCAGATTTCGATCCCAACGAACTCAGCGGCGCCGGGGGGAGAGACGTGCGGCGCACCGCGATGTCTAAGCTGCTCTCGGACGCCATGCACCCGCTGCTCGATCGCACGCTCACCGGCGCGTTTCAGCCGGGCTCTACCTTCAAGCCCTTCTCGGCCATGGCAGCCCTTGAGGGCAAGCTGGTCGATCCGAAGGCGCGCGAAACATGTACCGGCGGCCTGCGCTACGGCGGTCGCATGTTCAAGTGCAGCCACGTGCACGGCAGCGTGGACATGAACCAAGCGATTGCCGAGAGCTGCAACGTGTACTTCTTCAAGCTGTCGGAGACGGTGGACTTAGATCGCATCGTCGGCATGGCGCACGACTTCGGCCTGGGCGAAAAAACCGGCCTTGGCGTGAACCCCGAGTCGCAAGGCAATATGCCCAGCCGCGCATGGTACACCACCGCCAATCGTGGCCAGTTTCATATCGGCTTTGCACTCAACACCAGCATCGGCCAAGGAGCGGCCACCGTGAATCCCGTGCAGCTCGCGATGGCTTACGCAGCTATTGGCAACGGCGGCATTCTCTACGCACCGCAAATCGTCACCGACGTGAGCCGCAGCGAGACAGGCGTGGCCCAAAGGTTTGGGGCGCGCGAGGTGCGCAAAGTCAAAGTGTCCGAAGACACGCTGGCCCGCATGCAGCGCGCACTCACGGCCGTAGTCAACGACCCGCACGGCACCGCCTACCCCGTGCGCGACCCCAGCCTCGACATCGCTGGCAAAACCGGCACGGCTCAAACAGGCTATGTGCCCGCACCGGGCGATGACCCGCAACAAGCGTGGTTCTACGCGCGCGACCACGCGTGGTTTGCATCCTTGTATCCTGCAAAGAATCCAGAAGTGGCCGTCATCGCCCTCATCGAGCACGGCGGCGCCGGCCCAACGCAGGCAGCCCCGGTCGCCATCCAAGTGGTGCGCGACTACGTGCGTCTCAAGGCCGAGCATGCCGCCAACAAGGTGGCGCCATGAGCCGCGGCGTTGGTCTCTCAGGCGCCCGCCGCGGTCGGGCAAGCTCGGTCGAGCGCAAGCCCTTCGACTGGGCATTCTTTGTCGGTGCCGTGCTACTCGCCTGCTTCGGCGTTATCAACTTGTACTCCGCAACGAGTGTCTCGAAGGGCGCGCTCACTGAGGTCTACCTGCAGCAGGTGTACTGGTTCGTGGTGGGCGCCATCTTGGCGAGTGTCGTCACCGTCATCGACTACCGCTATCTAGAGCGCTTCGGCTACCTCATCTACGGGGGCGGCATGACGCTCTTGGTCTCCGTCTTTGCCTTTGGTCGAGACATCCGCGGCAGCGCGCGATGGATCCATTTTGGTGGAGCGAGCTTTCAGCCCTCCGAGCTCACCAAGCTCTGCCTGATTATCGCAATCGCCAAGGCTCTTCATCACGACCCGCCGCCGCAAGATGGGCGGCGCCTCACCGATTTGTGGCGCCCGGCCGTGCTCGTGCTCGTGCCATTTGTACTCATTTACAAGCAGCCAGACTTGGGCACCGCGCTGATCCATGTGTTTATCTTCTCAAGCATTTGCCTTATGACGGCGGTGCGTTGGCAGTCGCTGGTGGCCCTTGCGGCGTCGGTCTCCGTAGCCATCCCGCTCTTGTGGTTCACGGTGCTGCACGATTACCAGAAGGACCGCGTGCGCACGTTCCTCGACCCGGAGGCCAACCTTAGCGGCGCCGGCTGGCACGCCCACCACGCGCGCATTGCAATCGGTAACGGCGGGCCCTTGGGACAAGGCTTCATGCGCGGCACGCAGAACCAATACCTGTTCTTGCCAGAGCAGCACTCCGACTTCCCCTTCGCGGTCTTTGCGGAGGATTGGGGCTTTGTAGGCGGCACAGTGCTTATTGCACTCTACACCTTCTTGGTGTTGTGGTGCCTGCATGTTGCAAGTAATGCCAAAGAGCGCTTTGGCGCCGTGCTCGCCGTGGGCGTGGGCGCGTTGGTATTTTGGCACGCGTTCTTCAACCTCGGCATGGTGACGGGCATCTTGCCGGTGGTGGGCATTACGTTGCCGCTCTTCTCTGCGGGTGGCTCCAGCGTCATGACGATTCTCATGGGCTTGGGGCTCGTCATGAATGTCTCCATGCGCCGCCACGGCCGCGTGAGCTAACCGCACAAGCATCCGAAAATCGTCGGTTGCTCGCGCGTCGCACGAGGCATCCGAAAATCGTCGCTTGCCCGCCGCCTAAAATACCAAAGCGTATATGTCGGCGGCGGGCGCGCTAGCTTTTCGGCGCCTCGTGCGACGCGCCCAGATCTGGGGGCTTTGAACTCGGAGGGGGGATCGGGCTGCTTTGAACTCGGCGCTTTCGCGCCTTGTGCGATGCGGGCGGATCGGGGTGTGTCTGTTTGTTCACGCTTGGGGGTGTGAACGCCGAGATACATCGGGGGTGTTTTGTGGTTCTCGTGGCTTGGCATGGCGCTTGCTGGGTCGAGGTATGAAACACATCATCGCCATCGTCCCCTTCTCACTCCTTCTTGTTTTGAGCGCTGCCTGCTCCTCCGGTTCGGGTGGTTCTGGTGGAGGCGCAAGCCTCCAAGACGTATGCAACCGCAACGCCGACAACGGCTGTCCAACCGCGACGTGCTCGGATTCGGCAGCCAAAGGAACGAGCAAGTGCCCAACGGAGTCAGCCGCACTTGCATCATGCGCTCTGGCCCAGATTGCATGCGCGAGCACAGCAGTGATCGGCGCCAAGTGCGGCGCGCAAATTGTAGCCTTGGACACCTGCTACGCGAAAAGCGGCACCACGGGCGGAACAACCGGGGGCACCACGGGCGGAACAACCGGAGGCACCACGGGTGGGACAACGGGCGGCACTACCGGAGGGACGACAGGCGGCAGCTCAAGCAGCATGCCAAACGGCGAGAGCTGCCCCGCGGCGCCAGACGAATGCACGAACTACCAGTGCAAGTGCGCGAACGGGAAGGTCGTCAACAGCAACCGCTGCATCAACGGCGCGTGCCAGTTGCCAGGCACCCACTGCGAGACGGCCTGCCGCACCTTCAACAACGGCGCATGGACTGGCGCTTTCGGGGGCGGGCCAAACTGAGATACAGTTGCAAGATGCACCAACGTCACTTCATGCGCAGGCCTGCAACATTGGGCATGCTGATGTTGGTACTTGGCGCCTGCTGCAGGGCTGATCTGTCTCACGCGCAGCAGC
>JAYWGI010000140.1:0-7487 GCA_043779025.1 Myxococcales bacterium | reverse complement strand
GGTGAGGAGATTGTGGTGAGCGGAAGCCTTGGCCGCTCCGGCAAGGACGGCGTGGTGCTCAAGTTGGACCCGCTGCTCGACGAGTCGCGTGCATCGCTAGACGCGTATCTGACACGCTTGCAGCTCCTAGACGTCGTGGTGTGAGCCGCGCTGTCTAGGCTTCTAGCCGCGGTGGGGTTCGGGCCAAGCCTAGGGCAGCGAACGAGGCGATAACCATCCCGGCCGAGGCGCTCCAGTAGGGCGCGGAGGTTGCCACGTGGGCATACAGCAATCCGCCGACCGCGGGGCCGATCACCCGCGCCATCGCGGACCACGCTTGAGAGGCGCCCAGCACTTCGCCCTGCTCCTGGGCTCCTGCGCGGCGCGAAATATAAGCGGAAACACTGGGTTGCGTGAGCCCGTTGCCCACGGCGATGATGGCGGCGGAGAGCCACAAAGCCCACACACCCAAGCGCGGGGCGGCGGCCAGGAGCGCGAAGCCCACGGCTTGCAGCACCAGGCCCGAGCGGATCATGGCATGCGCGCTGACCTTGTCCGACAAGGGCCGAACGCCTCCTTGCGTAAGCGCACCACAGATGCCGATCCAGGCAAACACCATGCCGGTTTGCTTGGGCGAGAGGCCAAACCTATCTGCATGATACATACGAAAGGTTTGGTCCAAATTGGTGAACGACACGATGATTACAAAGTTGAGCAGCACACACAGGCCCACGCCTGGACGCTGCAGCACTGCGAGCAGGGAGGGGCGCCCGCGCTCGCCGGCTGAAACACGGCGGCGCTCAACGGGCAGCGACTCCGGGAGCCAGACGTAGACCCATACGAAGTTGATGGCGCTGAGCGCAGCCGCAACCAAGCAAGGCAAACCTCCGGCCTGTCCATACATGGGATAGCTCGAGAGCCAACCGCCAAGCGCGGGACCAAACATGAACCCGACGCCAAAGCCTAAGCCGATAAGCGCCATGCCGCGCGCGCGGGTCGCAAGTGAGGTTGTGTCGGCGATGTAGGCGCTGGCCGCGGCGATGTTGGCGGTGGCTACACCTGCAAACGCGCGCGCCGCGAACAACCAAAACACGGAGGTACCAAAGGTGAGTGCGGAAAACAAAGCGAGCCACGACACGCATGTGGCCCCCACTGACCAGAGAAGCACTGGCCTGCGCCCGACGCGGTCGGAGAGTGCGCCCCAAAAAGGGACGAAGACAAACTGCATGAGCGAGTACGAAGCTGCAATGAGCGCCGCAACGAAGGCGCTCACGTGGAATCGGTCGCGCGCAGTCTCCGCCAAAAAAGGCAGCACCAAGCCGAAGCCCAACAAGTCGAGCACAAGCGTGAGAAAAATGGCGGCCAGGGCAAAGTGAACGGAACGTGCGGAGCGCGGGGATGACATGCGGGGCGATGCAAGTTAGCGCGTTTTGACGTATCGTGGCGCGTGATGTCGAACCCCGTCCGAAGCGTCGCTGTCATTCTTGCCGCCGGAAAAGGCACGCGCATGAAGAGTGCACGCCCCAAGGTAATGCACGAAGTCTGCGAGCGCCCCATGGTGCAATGGGCCGTTGACGCAGCATTCGGTGCAGAATGCACCGATGTGTTGGTGGTCATTGGCCACGGGGGTGACCTTGTGGAGCAATCACTGGGCGAGCGCGGCGACTTACGCCTCCGCACCACGTGGCAGCATGAGCAACGTGGCACGGGGCACGCCGCTCAAGTTGCGATGCTCGCGGTACCCGCCGACGTAGACGAGGTCGTCCTCTACTACGGCGATTGCCCGCTTCTACGCGCGGAGGATGTGCGGGCCGTGCGCGATGCACGCAGCGGCCACGCGATGGCCATGGCCGTGTGCGAGCTCGCCGACCCGCGCGGCTACGGCCGCGTGCTACGCGGCGCCGATGGGCGTGTGACGCGAGTTTGTGAGCAAAAAGACTTGGTCTCGCCCCAAGAGCACAGCGTGCGCGAAGTAAACCCTGGCGTGTACGCGTTTGACGCCGCCTTTTTGCGCAACGCGCTTGGAGGCCTCCAGCCCGACAACGCCCAAGGCGAATACTACCTCACCGACTTGGTCCAAGCGGCAGCGCGCGCCGGAGACCCCTGCCTTACGGTAGAGGTGCCGTCCGACCACACCGACGGCATCAACGACCGCGCACAACTCGCGGTCGCAGAAGCGCGCATGAATGCGTGCATCGTGCACAACCTACGTTTGGCGGGCGTGACCGTGCACGAAGGTGCACGGGTGGGCGCCCACGTGGTGGTCGAGGAGGACGCCGTGATTGAGTCCGGCGTGGTGCTGCGCGGTAAGACGCACGTTGGACGCGGGGCGCTCATCGATGTGGGCTCCGTGCTCACCGACGCGGTGGTGCGGGCAGGGGCCAAAGTGGGGCCGTTCGCGCATTTGCGCCCGGGCGCCGACATCGGCGAGCAGGCGCACGTGGGGAACTTTGTAGAGGTCAAGAAGACGGTGCTCGGCGCGCGATCCAAAGCCAATCATTTGGCTTACTTGGGCGACGGCATCATCGGCGACGATGTGAACGTGGGCGCCGGCGTTATTTTTTGCAACTACGACGGTTTTAACAAGCAAATCACGACCATTCACGACGGCGCGTTTGTAGGGTCCGACAGCCAAATCGTGGCGCCGGTGACCATCGGCAAAGGCGCGTACGTAGGTACGGGCACCACCGTGACGCGCGACGTGCCTGCAGGAGCGCTTGCGTTGGGGCGCGCCAAGCAAGAGAACAAAGAGGGCTACGCCGACAAACTTCGTGCACGCATGCGTGCAACCAAGCTGGCCATGAAGGGGACAAGCTAATGGACGCGATTGTTGTAGAGGGCCAAACGGCCGCGCTGGTCGGCACAGTGCAAGCGAGCGGCGCCAAGAACGCGGCGCTTCCTATTCTGTGCGCCGCCCTTTTATCGGACGGTGAGAGCGTGCTGCGCAACGTGCCCAAGCTGCGCGATATCGACACCTCGGCCGCGCTCCTGCGCTTCATGGGACGCGATTGCGAAGTGGACGCGCCCGTTGTGCGCATACGCGCCGCTACCACGTTGAGGCCGGAGGCTCCCTACGAGCTCGTCAAACAGATGCGGGCCAGCGTGCTCGTGCTGGGCCCACTGGTGGCAAAGTACGGACGCGCCAAAGTGTCTTTGCCGGGAGGCTGCGCCATCGGCGCGCGCCCCATCGATCAGCACCTCAAGGGCTTGGAGGCCATGGGCAGCACGATTCGTCTGGAGCGAGGGTATGTGCTCGCTGAGGGACCCGGCGGGGGCGGGCGTCTCAAGGCTGCCGAGATTGTATTCGACTTGCCCACCGTGACGGGAACCGAGAACTTGATGATGGCAGCGGCTCTTGCCGACGGTGAAAGCGTGCTTGTCAATTGCGCGCGCGAGCCCGAGATTGTGGACCTCGCGAAGGTGCTTATGCAAATGGGCATCGACGTGCGCGGCGCCGGCACGGACACCATTCGCGTGCGCGGCGTATCCCCTGAGAACGTGGCACCGTTTGACCATCACGTGCTGCCCGATCGCATAGAGGCAGGCACCTATTTGTGTGCGGCCGCAATGACGGAGGGCTCCGACGTCACAGTGTTGGGCGCTCTCTACGCAGATCTCGAGCCGCTCATCGTGAAGATGCGATCGGCCGGCATGACGATGACGGCTGTTCCGGGCGGTGTGCGGGCTCAGCGCGGCGGCCGCCTTCGCGCCGTTCAATTTACCACGGCGCCGCACCCCGGCTTCCCTACCGATATGCAGGCGCAGTTCCTCGTCGCGCTCACGCTCGCGGCGGGCGAGAGCGTGATCAGTGAGACTATTTTTGAGAACCGATTTATGCACGTGCCAGAGCTGCACCGAATGGGTGCAGATATCACGCTTCGTGGTCACATTGCGTGCGTCAAGGGCGTGGACAAAATCTACGGCGCCAGCGTGATGGCCACCGACCTGCGTGCAAGCGCCTCGCTTGTGCTGGCGGGTCTTGCAGCCGATGGCGAGACCGAGGTGCGCCGCGTGTACCACTTGGACCGCGGCTACGAGCGCATGGAGGAAAAGCTGGGCTCGCTGGGTGCCAAGGTCCGGCGCGTGCGCGGGGCGGCGTCCTAGTGCATGTCCGTGCCTTGCTTGCGGCGGCAGCGGCAGTGGTGTCCCCAGGGCTCCCCTCGCAGCCGCCGTTGTCATTCCCAGACTGGGTCGGGATTCGAATGCGCGAACAGGCGGGACACGTGTACGTTGCACATGTTCTCAAGCAGTCGCCTGCCCTATGCGGCGGCTTGCACGACGGCGATGAGATTCTCGAGGTGTCCGCGCTCCCAGTGCGAACGCCCCGCGCTGTTTCAGGCCTCATTGCAGGGGCTGCCGCGCGTCCTCTTCCAATGCAGATTTCACGAGCGGGAACTATTTTTAACCTGGCCCTTACGCCCGCGGTGCGTCCCACAGACGGTGAGCTTGCGCGCCTAGACCTCATAGGCGCGCCGTTGCATGCATTGTACACTCTTTCCGCCGTGCGCGGCAAAGCCCCGACCCAAGCCGAGCTGGTAGGTCATGTGGTGTTGGTGGAGCATGGCGCAAGTTGGTGTGCCCCATGTGCCGCCAGCGCACCCATTCTCCAAGCGCTCGCCGCCAAGTTTCCGCCTACCTCGCTCGTAGTGCTCGGCGCAACGCGCGAGGCCGGGGCGAGCGCAGCGCTGGCCTATGCCCAGCAAGGCGTGAGCAAATCGACCGTCGGCTTGGGCGCCGCGCCGTTCTCGATTCTGCGGGATGAGACGGGTGATGTCTCCGGCGGCGCGTCGGTTTCACTGCTGCCTACTTTTGTTCTCTACGGCCCCGACGGAACCGCGCGGTGGGTGCATGCAGGAGGTGGTCCCGATCTCGCGGCGATGCTGAACGCGCAAGTGGAGCACGCCATCGCTACGCCGAAGCTGCCTGTGTTGCCCGCCGTCCTGCCCAACCGCGACGCATGCGGTCAGCCCCTGCCGCCGGGCGTGACGTCCTCGATCCGCCCGGCAGGGCAGGAGTAGCGCGTGTCTGATGTGCGCACCACATTGAGGCTGTTTGACGAGTTCCTCTGGGTGTTGCGGCGTGAAGGCATCGCCGTTTCGCCGGCTGACGCCATTGATGCGATGCGCGCGATTCGTCTTGCGGGCCTCGCCGATGGGGGCGCGCTTCGCATGGCCCTGGAAGCCATTTTGCTGCACAGCCACGCGGAGCGACCAGCGTTCGAAGGCGCGTGGAGCCAAGTGTTTGAGCGCTCGGCCCCCCAGTCGAATTTGCGTGCATTCCTCATTCATCAAGGCGCCACAGAGCTCGAGGTTCGCGAGATCGAGGCGCTACTCGCGCGCGCGCACGAGAGCTTTACCTACCTGCTTCAAACGCCCGGTGGAGGCGCAGAGCTGGCGCACAGTCTGAGCACGGGACCTGCCGGCGATCTCCAGCGCGCGCACCAAGATCCGGCGCGTGAGGGTGCGGCCTCCCACGCGATTGCAGCGCGCGTGGGGGTGAGCGAGGCCAAGCAGCTCGCGCGGCGATGGCGCGGCGAACTCTCCGAGACCTTCGGTCACGAACGCGCGGAGTGGCTTGTGCGCGCGCTGGAGCGAGCCGCGGATCTCGCGATGCCGGAGATCCGCCGCGTGCTCCGTGCCGCCCGCGAGGCCCGAGAAGCACGAGCGCGGGCGGGCGGCGCGATGCGCACGGGCCTCGATGCGCTCAGCGAGGCGGAGGCCCAGGAGGTACAGCGGGCCCTGGCGCGATTTGTGGCGCGACTCCAAGGCCGATGGCGCGTGCGGAGCAAGCAGGCACGCAAGGGTCGCATCCACGTAGGCGCATCATTGCGCGCAGCATGGCGCACGGGCGGCGCGCCCATGGTACTGGTGCGGAAGGCGCGCGTGCGAAGGAGACCCAGCTTGGTGCTCCTTTGCGATGTCAGCGAATCGGTGCGGGCACACACGCGCTTCACCCTGGAGTTCGTGCGCGCCACGCTGGAGCTGTTCAGCGACGCCCGTGCCTTTGTGTTCGTGCGCGACGTGCAAGAAGTGAGCGAGGGCTTGCGCGCGCATGGCTCATCCAGCGGTGTCGAGCAGGTGCTGTTCGCCGGTCTACCCTCTACCGACAACTCCAATTACGGCGTCGCCTTCACGCGCTTTGCGGAGCGACATGGTGACGCGCTCCATCGCGACACGACCTTGGT
Source organism: Myxococcales bacterium (assembly GCA_043779025.1). Taxonomy (GTDB): domain Bacteria; phylum Myxococcota_A; class Polyangia; order Polyangiales; family Polyangiaceae; genus JAAFHJ01. The sequence goes on along the minus strand of JAYWGI010000140.1, from coordinate 1,324 downwards.
TATTTTGGGTGACGGACGCAGCAACCACAGTGACCCACATGCTTCCGTGCTCGGGGGGTTGAGGGCGCGGGTCAAAGCGCTGCATTGGCTTTGCCCCGAGAGCGAAGAACGCTGGGGCCAGGGAGATTCGGCCATCCCCGACTACCGCCCACACTGCACGCGCGTGTGGGAGGCAAGGACGGCCGAGGACATTTTGACTGCAGCCAGAGCGCTTGCGGGCTGACGCGCGGAGAGCGGTCGCCCCGCCATCGTAGCTTTGCCTCCGCTTCGCGGTCGTGCCACACTAGAACCATGAATCGAGGTTTCGCTCTGTGCGCTTTGCTTCTGGGGCTCGGTGTTGCGACCGCCTGCGGTCCCGACCAGGGTCCTCCCTACGGGGGCGCCAACGCATTGCAAGGCGTCAGCACCCCCATCTTGGCAGCAAAGGCAGGCTCATGCGGCACCGAGGTATCAGACAACAACTGCTCGGTGAAATTCGCCAACGACATTATGCCGATTCTCAAGCAAAATGGCTGTGTTTCGTGCCACCAATCGACCAGCCTGCCACGGCTCACCGAGGAGGCCGCCGCCACCTACGAGTCGATGCTCGCGTGGACTCTTAACGCCAGCTCGACGGACCCGGCCGCGCCGCGCTACTTAAACCCTTGTTCCAAGGATGCGAAGGCTTCGTTCTTTCTCTGCAATCTCCAGAAGGACGGCGCCACGGCAAAGTGCGGCATTCACATGCCCACGGGCGGTCAGATCTCCGACGACGCTCTCGCCAAGGTGAAAACCTGGGTCGAATGCGGCGCTCCCAAAAAATAGCGCACGTTAGCGTGCTTTAAGCAACGAGGGCGTTCAACAGGACCAGCTTGCCAAATGTCTGATTCGACGCCAGACGAGACAAGGCCAGTGCCGCGTCGCTCATTGCAAACGTCTCTGACACCACTGGCTTGCACGCTCCCGAAGCAAACCACGCGCTGAGTTCACGCTCGAGGACCTGGTGAAGCATGATGCGCTCGGCCAAGCTACGTGAACGCATCACTGTGCCGATGACCCGCGCGCGTTTGGAGAGCATGAGCCCCAAATCAAGCGGCGCCTCACGTCCTCCGGTAAGCCCCACCAGCATCAGCGTTCCGCCTAAGGCAAGCACGCGCAAACTCTCCGCAACATAGGGGCCGCCCACCAAGTCGAGAATCACGTCGGGCACAAAGTTCTGCTCTCGCAGCCGATCGAAAAATTGTGCATCTTGCACACAAATACCCGAGTGCATCCCCAAGGCTTTGGCCCCAACCAGCTTGTCCTCAGTGCGCGCCGTGCCCACGACGGTGGCGCCCAAGGCATA
>JAYWGI010000139.1:0-7489 GCA_043779025.1 Myxococcales bacterium | reverse complement strand
CCCCATTGGGCAGGCCGCAGAGATTGTCGGCCGTAGAGCAGGCTCCCGACACACAGTTGCGCGCGCCCAACGCAGCCGAACAGGTGCCGCCTTCGACTGCTAGGCCGTTGGTCAACTTGTCCTCGCAAACAGGTATTGCATTAAAGACCCCATCACACCAACGCCCGGCGTTGCACTGCGTGTCAGCAGTGCAGTTCGCCTTCACTGACAGCTGCTGCACCAACAACCCTAGCGGCCCGCCCCCGTTGTTCACGACGAAGTCCAAGTTGTTGGAGCCAGAGACAAAGCCCATGGGCCCGGTGGATGTCAGCGATTGGGTTGCCCGATAGTCTGGTGACGCGAAGGTCATCACAGTGCCGTTGACCTTAAGCGATACGGCATTGTCGGCGGCCCACGTCAGCGCAAGTTCTGCGGTCGTTGGGTCCACCTCATCGAGTGAAAACGTCGTTCGAAAGGTAAAGTTGCCCGCCCCACCCGTGCCACTGTTCCCACTCTGAACGCTAATCCACTTTGAGCTCGCGGTATTGTCAACCCAAACACCGGAGCCAATCGGGTATCCGTCCACCATCACCGGCGCAGCATACGGCGGCACAAATGCAGGGTCGTCGCTCTGCACCAAGGTGTAGTGCGGGTCGGCACTGCCAGGCGCCAAGGCAACCCCCGCGTTGTCGACGCCCGTCGCGTACAGCCCGGGAGCGGTGAGCCCAGCCCGGCCCGTACGCAGCTCGGGCGCGCGCTGGTCCGGCGCGACCGAGGTCGTGCATGCAACCCCCAACACGAGGAGACTCACCGGCAAAGAGACAACGAGGGGAGACTTTGATTTTCTGAACATAAGCCCAATTGTACAGAACCTGCCATCGACGACCAGAATTCGGAGAGCGCGTTCGTTCATAGGTGGGACAACAGCCTACAAAGACACTGCAATGGTTTCGCAGCGTATAGCCGGGGCCCACGCTCGGATTGTCGGCTCTGGGCATCGGCGCCGGACCGCGCCAAACTTGAGCCCCTGCACGAGCTCGGATACACCTGCTCGGATGATTCGCGGCCTCTTAAAGTCCATGCGTCCACACCAGTGGGTCAAGAACGCGCTGGTTGCGGCCCCGATGTTTTTTCACAAAGATCTGTTCTTTGCGGGCCCCAACGGAGAGCCGGCTCTCAACCTCGCGATCTCACTGCGGGCACTGGCGGCCGTGGGCGTTTTTTGCCTGCTCGCAGGCGCTGTGTACCTCATCAACGACCTGGCCGACGTCGAGGGCGATCGCGCGCATCCCGTAAAGCGGCATCGCCCCATCCCCAGCGGACAAGTCCCCGAAGGCGCGGCCAAACTCGCGGCGGCTGCGCTGGTCCCACTCAGCTTGGCGGGCGCCTTCCTGCTGGCGCCCATGTGTTTCGCAGTTGCATTCGTGTATTTCGCACAGAATTTGGCTTACACCTTCAAGCTCAAGAAAGTGGCTTTCGTCGACGTGAGCCTCATCGCCGCGGGCTTCGTACTCCGCGTGCTGGCGGGTGGCTACGCCACGCACACGGCCGTGAGCGTCTACATGGTAGTATGTATTGCGCTTCTTGCGCTGTTCCTCGGCTTCGGAAAGCGCCGACACGAGATTGCCCAAGAGGATGCCACCAAGCAGCGCTCGGCCCTCTCCGGCTATTCCGTTGGCAAGCTCGATGCAGCCATGTCCTTGAGCGGACTCGCGACAGTTGCAGTTTACACACTCTATACATTGGATCCCGTGACCCGCGCCTTCTTTCACTCGGACGCCTTGTGGATCACCGTGCCCTTCACGGCCCTGGGCATGGGTCGCTTTCTCATGCTTGTCTCCGGGCGCGCACGCCCCGAAGCCGAGTCCCCCACCCAAGCCATGCTCACGGACGTGCCCATGGTGCTTGTGGTCGTCGGCTGGCTGGTAAGCATTGTTGCGCTGGTCTATCGGCTGCGGCCGGCTGGGTAGTTCTGCCGAGAAGCTGCGCCGCTGGCGAAGTTTCGAACCCGCGGATGTTTGCTCTGGTTTGAATTTGCAGACTCGTGGTAGGGCTTCCGCGTCCCACACACCTGGAGAGGTGTCCGAGTGGTCGATGGTGCAACATTGGAAATGTTGTGTACCGCAAGGTACCGCGGGTTCGAATCCCGCCCTCTCCGCAAACGCGGGAAGCCCCGCTGGTACCAGCGGGGCTTCTTGCGTTTCCGGAGAGGGCGGGCCGGTTACGTTGGTTGCGCGCCTAAAGGCGCGCACGGCCTGACCGACGAGCTTTGGGCGAGCGCTTCGCTCGCCCAAAGCTCGTCGGACAGCCGTTTCGAATCCCGCCGCTTCGGGGTGACGTTTGGGTGGCGCGCTTTCGCGCGCGTTGGAGAGTTGAGAGCCGGCACAGTTAATGTACGTGCGTAGCAGCGCAACCACCTCGATGGCACAACAGAACGCATGAAACACCACTTCGTTCTTGTTGGCCTTGGCGTGTGCGGACTGGCCTTACTTGCGGCCTGTGGTTCGACCAGCACGAGAACTGGGCGGCGGGCACGGCGCATGCCTCATGGGGGATTTTAGCGTTGCAGGCGGCCACGAGTTCCAAAAAATTTGATTGAAGCTGCGAAACGCCTACCGGCGAGCTTCGCTGCCAATTCCCTACGCAATACACACATGACTACAAGGTCTACCACCTGGCCACCGTCGCGCTTGCGTGCGTCTTCAATCCGGCAAGCGAGCCCACGGCCGCCGACTGAGGCGACACGCCAGCGTCGGGCCCCTTGGTACGGTGCCTAAACGCATGAAGCAAGAGACCCTCGCGCGCTCGACCACACGCTCAACATGATAGGCGATAGCCTCGAACTCATAGTAGACATGAGCCGGCAACAGCCCCGCGTGATGCTCGAGTGGCGAATTGCCATTCTCATTGCGTTCGAGCTATTGTTTGGCATCTACAAGTAATTGTTAGCAAGATATTTTATCTTGAAGCAAGTCATGACGCACAAACGACCGCTTGCCCCTCCGCGCCTCAATCTCCTCAACGAGCTTCGGTTGGTTACGCGCGACGTTGTTCGATTTGGGCGTGCATCGCAAAGTCTCGACGTGATGCCACGGGGTCGAGGAGAGCCCGTTCTTGTTATTCCGGCGCTCCTTACTGGAGACGAACACACGTATCCGCTCCGGGACGCGATCGGCAAGCTGGGGTACAGTTGCTATGGCTGGAATGCAGGGGTTAACACGGGAGTGGTCGACCGCGACGTCACCTCAGTGGGTGAGCGTGTACAAGAGCTTTCAACCCGGCATGAATGTAAAGTACACATTGTGGGATGGAGTATGGGCGGCGTCCTTGCACGCCTCGCGGCGCGCCGCATGCCGCACCTCGTCGCAAGCGTTGTCACCATGGGATCGCCCGTGGTGGGTGGCGCGAAGTACTCGGCCGTCGCAGGCTATTTTCGCTACGTCCTAGGTGTAGACAATGACGAGCTTGCCTTGCGCGCAGAGACGGAACGCGCATTCGACGTCGGCGTTCCAGTAACCGCCTTGATTTGCAAAGATGACTCGTGGGTCTCGCCTGATGCATGCGTCGACGACTCACCTAGTAGGGCACGCAACATCGAGGTAGATTGCAGTCACTTGATGATGCCGTACAACGCGCAGGTGTACGGGCACATTGCAGAAGCTCTGCATGCAGGCACTTCATCCGTCGCCCTCTAGGCTGCCGTCTCCTCGATTGAGAGCCTCTGTGTCGCGGACAAACTTGGGCGTGCACGCTCACTTTTTGATCACAGGCCACGCGCTCCACACGGCCGAGTACTCGCAGGCGGGGCTCCACATCAGCCAGCCTAAGCCTCCGTTGTTCTCAGCGTGTTTCGCTTGCGCCGCCACGTACTTGGGGCCGTACGAAGGCGAGCGCAAGGGGAAGGCCTGGAGCCACCCACGGATGGCCGTTTGACTGCCTGCGGGCAACTTGGAGACCGCATTCTTGGTGCCCATCGCAATGACTTCAGGATGATCTCCGGGCTCGTCAAAGCCCATAAATCCGGCCGCGTAATGCGACGGGTACACCATCGGGCTGATGGCTTCGACCTCGGGCGCTAGCACGGTGATGTCTTGCCCGAGCTTCTGCTGATCCTCTTTGGTACCCGTCGCGGTGACGCCAAACACGTCGACCGAAAGCCATACTCCAGCCGGCTTCGTCACCTCGTGCACACGATGCACGAAGTCGCGAATGGCGTTGATGCGGCCGTTGTTCTGCCAGTCCGGCATGACGGCGCTCGCCGTGCCGGCGTGTACCGGAAAGCGGATGTAGTCTAGCTGTACTTCGTCGAAGCCCGCCTCGATGGTTTCCTTGACGATGTCGAGAATGTAGTTTTGCACCTCAACGTTGGTTGGGTCGGTCCACCCCATGGGATACGGCTTTCCCCAAGTGCCCTGAATGCTGGTGCGCGGCAGGTTTTTGGCAAGCATAGGGTCGTGAAAACAGGGGATGCGCGCGATGACGCGTATGCCGCGATCGTGCGCCATGCGTGCGGTGCGCGCCAAGTCGGGCAAGAAGATGGCTTTGGCCGTCTTGCCCTCGGCCGCGAGCGCCGCCTTGGTGTTGAAGTTGATGCCGCCCATGTAGTCTTTGACGTCGACCACCACCGCATTGAAGCCGCGCGCCGCAGACGCATCGAGGATATCGATCCAGCGAATTTGCGCATAGGCGCCGGTGACAAAGACGCCCTTGAGGATGCGATCGGCGGGCATGCCGAGGCGCTCTTCTTTGGGCGATTTCAGCGCGCGGGTCACCACGTCGGGGATGGCAATGGTCTCGCCCGATTTGAGTCGTGGCGATTGCTTTTTGATCTTGGCCGCCAACCTTGGCACTGAGTACTCGCGTGTAAGGTTCAAGTATTTCTGGGCGATGCTTTCGTAGGTCTCTTTGGGCGCCACGGTATGGTTCAGACTTGCACCATCCCCCCCAACTTTGCCCCCCTCGGGCAAGCGTGCTTGGAGCCAATCGCTCAGTTCCGATGCTTGCGCATTCGAGCCCAGCAAAAGGCAGGCCGCAGTCAAAGTCACAAGGCGTGAAACCGAGGCAGATCGCATGACTCCAACTGTATGGTCATCCGACACACACACACAACATTGCTGCAAAACGCAGCCTAGACCTTTCCTTGCGATGCCGGGCCAGGTCACACTGCGTTCATGCCTTTAGACTCTGCACGATTGGCCCGCTCTCGCTTCCTTGTGTTTGGCGCGCTCTGGCTTACGGCAGCATGCGGCTCTTCGGCCTTGGAGCCCGACGATACGGACATCATGGAGGACGTTCCCGACGAGCTCCAGAGCCCCAGGGTGCCGATGTCTACAGGGCCGCTCAACTTTAAAGCGGCCTGCGCGCCGGGCGCCACCATGGTGCTTACGGGATTGGGCGATGTGCTGCTCCACACCCGGCTTCAGAACCAAGCCAAGTCACGCGATGGCGCGCCAGAGAACGACAATTTTGATTCCTTGTGGCATGGAGCAAAAGACGTCGTGAGTGCGGCAGACATCACCTACGCGAACTTCGAGGGCCCGGCCGACGGCAACCGCAAAGGCGCAAGCTACCCGGCGTTCAATTACGCGCCCACGCTTATTCCCGCGCTGCAAGCGCTTGGAGTCGATGTGGTTTCGACAGCAAACAACCATGCGCTAGACCAGGGCTTTGGCGGCCTAAAGTCTACGCTCGACGCGATGGAACGCTACGGCATGCCCCACTCCGGAACGTCTCGCGGAGGCGAGGTCGAGAGCCACGAGTGGAACGCAGAAACGAACACCACGAAAGACAGTACCAAGTTTAGCATCGCATGGATCGCCTGCTCTTTTGCTCAGAATAGCGCCTCAGGGGCCACCAACGGCATCAAGGACAGCAACAACGCCGTACTCAACTGCGAGCGCGATCAAGACGTGGTCCTCAAACGTATCTCCGAGCTCGCCAGTACCCACGATGCGGTTGTGGTGACGCCGCATTGGGGCGTTGAGTATGAGCTCTCACCTCGGCTCGCGCAGACGCAAATGGCACGCGCCTTCGTCAACGCCGGCGCGCGCTTGGTGCTCGGAAATCATCCGCACGTGCCGCAGACCTGGGAGCGCCTCAAGTCCAACCGCGATGGCCGAGACGCCTTCGTGATCTACTCGATGGGCAACTTCATTTCGGGCCAGCTACCCGGTGTCGTTAAGAGTCCCTACACGTGGCGCACGCTTGCGGCTCACGTGGGCTTAGTCCGAACAGCGGATGGCCTCACCGAGATCTCCGGCGTGCGCTTCACGCCGTTGTACGCCCGCCCTCGCGCCGGCGTCGTGGGCGTGGTGCCGGCGCTGAGCGAGGCGGCGAATGATCCCCTTGCGCAGCAAGTCATCGACACGGCGGACACCATGTACGGCAAAGAGCATCGCGTCGCCGTCGTGCCCGCGGCCATCCGCGGGACGTGGTCTGGCAGCGGCTTCAGCTGCCAGGAGTAGCGGAGGCTCGGCGAAATGCCACCAGCCGTGCGGCAAAAAGCGCTGTTACGTGCTCGTCACTTGAAGCCACGCACAAACCTGCTACCTGCTCGGGCTTCATCGTTCCTGGAGCCGAAGCCATGATGCGCAACCTCGCACTTTTATCACTTGTATTGGTTTCCCTTGTTGGTTGCGCGACCCAGGCGGTGGACCGCCTAGACCCTGCGCCCAACGCGCAGGACGACGCCGGCGCGACCAATCCCAATCTGGGCGGGCAGAAGCCCAACAGCAAACCAAGCGAAACACCGGCTACCAGCACGGTCTTCTACGCGCACACGGACAAAGAGTTGTTCATCGTCGACCCAACCAAGAGCGACTTGCCCATGCAGTCTGCAGGGCTATTCGATTGCGTAGGTACAGGAAAGCAAGCCAAGTCCATCACCGATCTCGCGGTGGACAAAACAGGCAAAATCTACCTGGTTGCCACGCCGGCCTCCGGCAAAAAGAGCATCGCCTTTTTGGATGTCAAAATCGCAGGCGGAGCGGTGCAATGCGCCGGCAAGGGCGTAAGTCTGAACACGGAGGCGACTCTGATGGGGGCCACCTTCGCGCCCGAAGGCACCGTGTTGCCTAGCGCCGAAGCGTTGGTCGTCGCAGACGTCTCGGGTTCTCTTTACCAGGTAGATACCAACAGCGCTGACACCACGTTGCTGGGCAACTTCGGCATTGTGCCGGCCGCCGACGCGCAGGGAAACGCCTACGAGAACAAGGGCACCAAGTTCCAAATCAGTGGCGACATCGTCTTTATGGCCGGCAACGGCACGCCGCTGGGCTTCGCCACCGTGCGCGACTGTCCTCCGAGCGGGAGCGGCAGCTGCAACCGCACAGACACGTTGGTCGAGATTGACATGAGCAAGCTGCGCGCGGGCAACACCGGCAGCGTCGTGAAGAAGGTCAGCGGCCAGGTGCTCAAGGCGGCGAGCTGCGCCGACACCAATGAGTCCTACGGCAGCATGTTTGGCATCGCCGCCTTCGGCGATCAGATCTTTGGTTTTGCGCGTACCACG
>JAYWGI010000138.1:0-2762 GCA_043779025.1 Myxococcales bacterium | reverse complement strand
CAAGCGGAACACATGAGCTCTACACATATCCGTTTTTCGGATGGCACGGATGTTGCGCTCGTGGGCGGCGCTACACTCCACGTCGCCCGCATGGCGCCTGAGGGAGCTGAAATCCACGTCGAGCAAGGCACCGTCACGGCCGCGGTAGTGCATCAGAATGCCCGCACGGCATGGGATTTTGTGGCGGGTCCCTTCCGCGTGCATGTCGTGGGCACGACGTTCGACTTGGGCTGGGAGCCCAAAGCCGGGCGTATGCAATTGGCCATGCACGAGGGTATTGTCACGGTGGAGGGCTGCGGCGTTGCAGCGCGCGAAGTTCGTGCACCTCACGACTTGGAACTCGCTTGCGCGGAGAAGGAGACGAACGGCGAGTTCGGTGCGGCCGCGTTGGCCAAGACGCCGCCCGCGAATCGGACTCCGAGAGGCACACCCGCGACCCGCGAAAGCGATGCGCCTCCCACCTTGGACAGCTTACTGAACAACGGCGACTGGGATGCTGCCTATGCTCTGGTCGCTCCGGACTTCGATACACGTATTCTACAAGCAACCCCCGAGCAAAGCCTGCGCTTGGGTGACATCGCACGCATGGCCAAGCACGCCGCCCAAGCCGAGCGCGCGTATCTCTCGGCCGCCGATCGCGGGCATCTTGCGCTCGCGTGGCTCGAGCTCGCCAAGCTCCAGCTGCTGCGAGGCCATGCGAACGCAGCCCGCGCAAGCGCCGATGCCGCAGCGCGATCTGGCACGGGCTCGCTGGTGGAGGACGCGCATATGCTGGGTGTAGAGGCCGCCCTGAGCGCGCGCGACGAGGACGATGCACGCCGGAGGTCGCGAGCCTATTTACTGGAATTCCCTGAAGGATCGCACGTGCAGGAAGTTGCAAAGCTAACCCCGCCGGCTTTGCATGCAAGCGACGCGGGCGCGCACTAGGTAACCCATGATTGCATTATGCACTCAATGGCCCGCGCAAGATTTGGCGCTACTGCGCGCCGAACTGGAGCGTGCAGGTGTGGACGTACGGGTCGTACAAGGGGAATGCGATGCGTTAGCTCAAGAAGCCGACAACGTCGTCCGCCTCGACGCCCAGGTCCAGGCGTTGCGCTGCGAGGCGCATGCCTGCCGCGTGCTTTGGCAACTCCCTAGCGAGACCGCCGCCTTGCGACGCGAAGCGACCTCACACTTGCTCGAATCGCTACGCACGCGCGCCGGGGACTGGAGTGCCCGTCCTATGCCCGCGGCCCCACCGCTGGAGCTCCCCGGACCCGCGGCGCCACCTCCGACGTCGCCGCCGCGGCCGCCCACGCCCTGGAGCTGGTACGCCGGGCTGCGATGCAGTGTCGCCGCGGCGCCGCTGGGTGTTCTTCCCGGAGTTGACCTACGTGCATACTACACAGTTGCCCCGCGTTTGCAGCTGGGCCTAGGCGCAGGCGCCCTGCAATCGCTGAACGACCGCGATGCCGGCGGCACCCAGGTCAGTGTGTTCAACCTGCCCGTCCTCGCAGGCGTGCAGTGGGCGGCGCGGCCCTGGCTTCGCACAGGTGCTTGGGCGGGTGCATCATTGCTTCATGCTGCCGGTGCCGAATCCCCAGGCACGCGCGCCCGTAGCGGATGGGCCGCGGCGCCTCGTGCGGAGATCAGCGTAGATGCCGTGGTGTGGCGCGGCTCCGCGCTTTACGCCGCGGTCGGCCTACGCGGCGGCGCGTGGCTTCAGGGCGTAGCGCTCGTCACGGAGGGTGTGGGGGCACAACCCGTGCGGGGCGCAGATGTGGCGGTCACCGCGGGCCTCACATCGGCGGGTTGGTAGAACGAAAAACGTTCAAGGGTGACTTGCACCTCGAGAATTCGAGGCTACCGCAAGGGATGTCGGACGGATTGCCCAGAAGGCGATTCGCCGAATCCACCCTCGTTACGGAGTTGCTTACACCATGCGCATCCAAGCCCTTCTCGTCGTAGCCGCCACCACCGTTGCAGCGTTCGCCTCAGGCTGCGCCTCGGAGGCATCAGGTGCAGATGTCAGCTCCGTAGGTGAGGCCGTGGAAGTCTCGGGCGATGATGCCCTTGCCGCAAGCGACCGCTCGCTGGTGTTAAATGCGGCACGCGCCGACCTCAAGGCGAACGACCTCAAGGGGGCAGCCCTCTACCGCAGCGGAGCAACCATTTCCTTCGTGGTTAGCAAGTTCGTGCAGGTCGGCAATGTCGCGTACCTCCAGGCTCATGCGATGAAGCGCACTGTCGTCCGCGGCCGCAACGTGGACACCGAGATTACCGTCGCTGAGTACGCGGGCTCGCCGGTGGCTGCTTACATTGCCGATGGCATGTTCGACGGGCCGAACTACTTTGCAATGTTCCAGAAAAAGGCTGGCCGCTGGGTGGTTGCGACGTCAGCACCGACCGTTGGCGCCGCCGCCGGAACGTTTTCGGCGTTTGGTCCAACCGATGCGCCGATGTTTTACTGGACTTGTTCGTTCCCAACGTTGCCCTACGAGGCCTTTGGCTGGTCGTCCAAAGCATACCGCGATGAGGCATGTTTGGCAGACGAGTGAGCAGACCACTGCGTGTTCGCCAAAGGATGCGAAAAACAGGACCCCCACGCGGCTCAACGCCGCGTGGGGGTCCTGTTTTGTTCTGTAGGCGCGCGCGGGATCGAACCGCGGACCCCTACCGTGTCAAGGTAGTGCTCTACCGCTGAGCTACGCGCCTGTTGAGGCATCGGGACCTACCCGCCCACCAGGCACCTTGTCAAGCGAATCAAAGTCGGCTTTTAT
>JAYWGI010000137.1:0-7582 GCA_043779025.1 Myxococcales bacterium | reverse complement strand
CTCAAACTGAAGCGCTCGCGGCATCATACCCAAGAGCGTTTGGATCGTGTGGCTCAGGGCGTGCGCGATCTTCAGCCAGATCACTTGTTGGTTACGGGCGATTTGACGAACCTGGCGTTGGACGCGGAGTTCGAGCGGGTGGCCACGTACCTGAGCGGGCTAGGCCTACCATCCGATCGCATCACCGTGGTCCCGGGCAACCACGATGCGTACACGCGAGGCGCGTACAAGCGACAAGCTTTCGCGCAGTTCCTCGCGCCCTACGTGCACGCAGATATTCAGGCGCCCGCGGAGATGCGTGTACTTGGCACATTCCCGTTTGTGCGTTTGCTTGGCGACGATGTGGCCCTACTCGCGCTTTGCTCTGCGGTGCCTAGGTTACCGATGGTGGCCGCCGGAGAAATCGGGTCGATGCAGCTTGCAGGTAGTCGCGCACTGCTTGATGACAGCCGACTCCGCAGCCGCAAGCTTGTGGTGCTGGTGCATCACCCCTTGCATATGCCGGAGAAGGGCTCGAAGCGCTGGTTTGAGTCGCTGCGTGACGCGGATGCGCTGCTCGCTGTGCTCAAAGCGCACGGGCACTTCACACTTCTGCATGGGCACCTGCACAAGCGCATGACGCACGCGGCAGATGCGTTCACGAGCTACGGCGCATCCAGTGCATCCAACGAGCATACAGACCCGCTCAAGGATGCAGCCATCAACGTCTACGACATCGGCCTCGATGGCCATCTGGACGCCTGGGCTCATACCTGGGACGAGCAAGGCGCGCCGAAACGCGACACGCTCGTCTACCCAAGCAACTGGTAGCAGCTGCGGGCGTTACTTCGGCGCTGCTGCAAGCTCTTCGCGCACCTGGCGCACACGCACGTCTGTCGCGTCTAAGCTCTCAGCATGCGCAAGCGCAGCGCGTGCCTCCGCAAAGCGTTTGGCGCGCGCATGCACGACGGCCAGGTTCACCCATCCGGGCACACTACGTGCGTCGAGTTGGGTTGCTTTTTCGCACGCGGCGAGTGCCCCGACCGCATCCCCATTACCCAAACGCGCAAAACCCAAGCTGGCGTAGAAGCTTGCGCGTGTGGGCTCGAGCGAAATGGCTTTCTGGTAGGCTTGTATGCCCGCGGCGTTGTCGCCCAGGAGCACTTTGGCACCACCTACATCGGCGTGGCGACGCGCCACAATGGGCTCCAATTGCAACGCGCGGCTGTAGGCCACAAGCGCAGACTTCGGCTGCGAAGAAAGCATGAGCAATGCACCCAAATTACCGAAGGCCGATGCGCTCTCGGGCTTGAGCTCGGTAGCGCGGGTGGCGTGGCGCACGGCATCCTCCAGGCGCCCTGTGGCGCCGAGCGCCGCAGCGTAGGCGGAGTGCGCTTCGCCGTCGCCAGGCAGGCCTTGCACGGCTGCACTGAGGGCCTGCGCGGCGGCCTGAGCGTCGCCGCGCATCAGGTAGGCTCGGCCGCATTCGCGCGCCGTGAGTGCATCCCAGCTTCCGCGAGACATTAGCCGGTCGCAGCCCTCGGCTACGACAGACCACTCGGCATCCGAGGCGCCCTCACCCGGGCCCAACACGTCAGCGGCGCCCAGTTTGGCGCTGGCCATGCCACGCACCACGTCGGCGCTGAGGTCTGAGCGGACATACACGGCGCGATAGGCCTTAAAGGCCTCATCGTAGCGGCCTGTAGCCTGCGCCTCCGCGCCTGCCTCGGCCGAGTCCGCGCGTGGAGTGCTGGGCGCTGGTGAATTTTTGGCACATGCGGTCAGGGCCGCAACGGCGCTCAGTGCGACGAGCGAGATTCGCCGCGAGCGATAAGCGTGTAGGCGTGCGCCATAATATTCTGTGTATCTTCCATGCATTGCGTCACCCAAGTGTTCGTGGCCAAGATCACCACCTTGGGATCGGTTGCAATTGCGTGCAGCCGGGTTGCGGCTTCGCGCACCACCTGCGGCGCATCCATATCGGACTGCAAGGCTTCCAGGTGTTGAACAAAGTTTCGGCCCCAAGTGTCTTTAGGAAAGTACATCAGAGCGCCGTTCAAGGCCAAGCCCGCCGCGCGCTTGCAAAGCACGGTCCCTTGACGCGTGTTTCTCTTGGCAAACGACACCCGGGCAAGAGCCAGCTCCTCGAGCGCTCGTCCCAACCACTCACGCGGTGTGCGTTCCTGCTCGGCGCGGGGCATGCACACAGCAGCGAGCTCGCTCTGTGATTCGCTCATTGCGCCACCGTGGGTAGGTGGCGCTTGTTGTCCGAGGAAGCGACCGATGCTGCCCGCGGTTCGGGACGCGCGATCTTGTCGGCGAGCATGCGTGCGGTTTGCAAGCGTTCTTGCAAAAGAATGGCAGCCCCGGCCTCATCGTCAGGTTTGAGCATGCCGCGCACAAAGGCCTCCGCGGCCTTGTAAGAGCTGCGCACCAACGGCCCCGACGCGCAGTAGGCAAAGCCCATGTTCATGGCCGCGATGCGGTACTCCTCGAACATCTCCGGCGTGACGAAACGGTCGACCGGCAAATGTTTTGGTGTAGGGCGCAAGTATTGTCCAAGGGTGAGGATGTCCACGCCAGCACTCTTTATGTCGCGCATCGCGGTGAGTATTTCCTCGTCGGTCTCGCCCAAGCCCACCATCAGCGAGGTCTTCACGACGACCTCCGGGCGGCACTCTTTGGCACGCCGAAGCACGGCGAGTGAGCGCTCGTAGGAACAACGTGAATCACGCACGCTTTGCTGCAAACGTTCCACCACCTCAACGTTGTGCGCCCACACATCTGCGCCCGCCTCCACAGTCGTGTCCACATGTTCCAAGTGGCCAGAAAAGTCGCCCAGCAAAACTTCGAGCAACATATCGGGGCGCAGCTCTTTGGTGCGCGAGACTGTGCGCGCTACGTGACTTGCGCCGCCGTCAAGCAAATCGTCACGGTCTACCATGGTGAGCACCACGTACTGCAGGCCCATGCTCGAGATAGCGCGCGCCACGTGCTCAGGCTCACGTACATCGACCACGCCCTTGGGGTTGCCGGTGGTCACGCTGCAGAACTTGCAACCACGTGTACACGTGTCGCCAAGCAACATGATGGTGGCCGTGCCCTCCGACCAGCATTCGCCCACGTTGGGGCAGCGCGCCTCTTCGCACACGGTGTACACGTCGAGCGCACGAAAGGTCTCTTTGAGCTTTTGGTAGGTCTCACCTCCTGGGGCGCGCACTTTGAGCCACGCGGGCTTGGGGAGCATGGCGGACGTGCGATCTGAGTTTGGAGTATCACTCACACGCTAGGGCCTTAGTGGGCGTAGGCAGGTCCGTCAACCTGAGGTCCGCTATGGGGCTCAAACCCGCGCAGTTCGGGTGGACGCGCGCTCGCAGATTCAGTAGCAATGGCCCTCATGGTAAAAGCAGATTTCCCCGCGATTGCAGTCCCCGGAACCGGAACCCTCTACGCGCGCATTGTGACCAGCATGGGCACGATGATCGCCAAGCTCGAGGAGGAGAAAACCCCCAACACCGTGAAGAATTTTGTGGGCCTGGCCATGGGCACGCAGGACTTTGCCGACCCAAAGACCGGCGCCATCAGGAGCGGCACGCCCTACTACAATGGCACCATCTTTCACCGCGTCATCCCCAACTTCATGATCCAAGCCGGCGACCCAACGGGCACCGGCCGCGGCGGCCCAGGCTATCGTTTTGGCGATGAGTTTCACCCCTCGCTCAAGCACACGGGTTCCGGCATCTTGTCGATGGCCAACGCGGGCCCAGGCACCAACGGATCGCAGTTCTTTGTCACCGAAGGCGCGACGCCGCACCTGGACAACCGCCACTCGGTGTTCGGCCAGGTGGTTGTGAATGCGGACTTGGTTGGCCAGATTGCGCGCGTCCGCACGGCGCCCGGCGACAAGCCCGTACAGGACGTAATCATGGAGAGGGTGGAGATCTTCCGCAGCGAGACCACGCCCTCCGCCTGAGTGTGAGCGCGGTCCGCGGACAGCGACCTGCCGTCCGCGGACAGCAGGCCGGCTGCACATTTTGAGCCAATTCGCACCAAATGCGGGTTGGCCCTTTTCTTGCTGGGAGGTGGCCGAGGGCGCTGCCACGAATCTACGTAGCGCGCACCTTCTGCGAGGAGCCTTACACCATGGAAAAGTCCCAAATGAAGTCCGTTTACACCATCGTTGAGCGCAACCAGACCAAGGCCTGGATCAAGATCGGCATTGGCTTTGTGAACACCGATGGCTCGCTTAACCTGAAGCTTGACGCCACGCCCACCAACGGAACCCTGCACGTGCGGGACTACGAGAGCCCTGAGGAGCGCCAAGCCATGTTCGCTCGCGGGGCGCAGCGTGGAGGCGGCGGAGGCGGCATGATGCGCCCACCGATGAACCTGGGAGCGGCCGAATGAAGCTCGCGGTCCTCAGCGGATGGGTGCGGCGCCATGCACTCAAGGCGATTCCCGTCGGCGTGTTTGCGGCATCGTTCGCGATGGGCGGCGAACTGCCCGGGCGCGCCGAGGCCTCCGGCACATCCGTGCATGGGGCACCCAACGAACAGGTGCAGTCTGCACGCACGGCTCCCTCCCCTGGTGCTACCACGGCTCTGGCCCCGGCGCATGCCGACGCCAAGTCCAAGGATGGCGAAGGGATGGTGTACCTCAACGAGGCCACGGTCTCTGAGCTCATGGCTTTGCCAGGCATCGGCGCCAAGCGCGCGCAAGCTATCTTGGACTTGCGCGAGCGACGTGGAGGCAGGTTCAAATCCGTAGACGAGATCGTACGGGTGAAGGGCATCGGCCCGAAGATGCTCGCTCGATTGAAGGCCCGCCTGGCGCTTGCGCGGGCCCCAGATCCAACGGCTCAGGACGCTGCAAAAACCGCGATGGCGACAAAGAGCGCAACCAAGTAAATCAACGAGTAGAAGAAGACGCCGCGGGCCCACTTGTAGAGCCCCGCGGCGTCTTTGCTTTGGTCGGGCATGCGCCACGTGCGCACCAAAAAGCCACCGCCCAGAAGAAGCGCGGCCGGCACGTACATCCAGCTCGTGATGCCCAGCGGCGCGAGCAGCAAACTCACGCCCAGCAGCCCGACTGTGTACTGCAGCATCCACACATGCGTCACATAGTGGCCATGCACGTTAGGCAATACAGGCAATCCCGCGCGCTCGTAGTCCTCCGAACGAAACAGTCCAATGGCCAACGAATGTGGCACCTGCCAAAAGAACAAAATCGCGAACAGGACCAAGCCTCCGGCGGAGCATGCACCCGTCACCGATGTCCATCCCATGAGCGGCGGCAACGCGCCGGGTATCGCGCCCACCAAAAGCGAGTAGTGGGATCTGCGCTTCAGAGGCGTGTAGGCCAGCACATAGAGCACGCTTGCGAGCGCACCCAGGGCGCACGTGACCAAATTCACGCGGTAGAGCAACACCAGCGACAGCAGCGTGAGCGACAGTCCAAAAACCAGCGCTACCGCCGGCTTCATACGGCCGGAAGGCAAAGGGCGATTGGCGGTGCGCGCCATGTATTTGTCGCTCTCACGCTCCATATACATGTTGAGCGCGTTTGCGCCCGACACGATGAGTGCTGTCCCTACGAGCGACCAAGCCATCAACTCCCACGAGATGGGCAGCATGGTGTGGCCTGGGCCGCCCGACGTGTGCGCCAGCCAAAAACCTCCGAGCGCCGTAAGCACCACGAACACGGTGATGCGAGGCTTCGCCAAGGCAATCAGGTCACGGAGCATTTGCATCGCTGAGTGGGATGTATTGCGCGCCAGCTCAGGCGTCAAGGACGGGGGCTACAACGCGTACCGCAGTCCCAGGCCAAACACGTCCAGCGATGCCTCGTATACGCCGCCATTATGAGACTCGCGCGTTGTAGGATTACCCTCGAAGATAAGCTCAGCCTTCACCCCGGCATCTCGCGGGTTCACCGTGGCGCTATAGCGAAGCGCTTTTGCGTACATCGCGTCCAGCGCGACTTTTCGGCTTAGCTGGTAGCCCAAACCCAGCGTCGCAAGCACGTGAGCCGGCCCATAGGTGCGCGCTTGCGTGTAGCCTGGCTCTACAGATTCGCCGTTGTATTGTGCGCCGCCGCGGAACTGCCACGTGCCCGCGACACGCTCCTCTACGGCCTCAGTGCCACCCCTTGGCACATACGTGTACTCCGCACCCAATCTTAATGAGTCGTAGTCGATGGTGCGGTTGCGCGCGGCTAGCTCACGTATGGGCAATGGCGAGGGCAACACGGAGATGTTGTCGATGCTTACGTTGTCGGGCTTCACACTGATCTTGTCGAAAACCGAGGCAAACTCCCGCACCCAGGCGGCTTCTACGCGTAGCCCGGCGCCGCGTTCTGCCGTGCGGTACTCCACGCCCACGCGCGTAAACGGCGGCAACCACGTGCTCACCGTCGCGCTATCGCCGTTCTGGCGCGCGCCACGCAGCACAGCCGATGAAGGCAGCACGACGGCAAGTGTCGCAGGCGCGCTCACGTAGAAAGGCGCCTGCACCGAAGCACCTACGCGCAGATGCGGCGACGGAACCCAAACAAGACCGGCGTTGGCGCTGGGCGAGACGATGGGTCCCACGCGGATGGTCAAGTCGGAGTCGAACTCTGGTGACTCTGGCGCCGTGATCAAGCGGTCGGGCAGGGCGCTCTGCACCACTTTGCGATCCTTCAGCGCGCCCACCAGCACCTGCAGTCCAGCGCCTACGCGAAACGAATCGCTAAACTTGTAGGCCGCGTGCGCGCCCACAATCACAAGTGCGCTGCCGTCTTGGCTAATGTCCGAATAGCGCTGCGGCGCGCCCTGCCCATTCACCGTTGCGGGAAAGCTGCGTTGCGGACCGTACGGGACAAGCATGCTCAGCGCGCCAGTCCATTTGGGCGACAGCAGACGCGTGTAGATCACACTCGGAATGGGCACGAGGGCGACGGCACCAGTGACTTTCGGGAACTCCCCTACGCGGCGCACGCCGTCTGCATCTCGCGTCTCGCTCTGGCGGGTATAGTCCATCGGCGAGACGATCACAGCGGCATCAGTGGACAGCGAATTTCCTGCATCTGACAGACCGGCGGGATTCATCCACACCGATTGTCCGTCGTCCGCGCCAGCCACAAATGCGCCCGCGCGGCCCATGGGGCGAACTCCTCGGTCGGTCGAGAAAATGGCGCCAGCATACGCTTCGGAACTGAGCGACAAAAATATGCAACATGCGGCCATGTGGCCGCCAAGCGTGCGAGCAAACCTCATGGTGCCAAGGCCCTCTCAATCGTCGTAATGACCTGACTCATGCCGTTCTCTTTGCTGCTTAGGAAGTTGCGGAGCACCGCCGTGATGGCAATGTAATCGGCCTCATTGGGCGCGGGGAGCGACTCTTGCGAAGCTCGGTTTACGTCGGCTACGGCATCCGCCAAAAGCTCCAAAGGTGTCGTGCCCTTGTGTGCGCCGGCCGCAAGTGGCGTCATCGCCTTGACCAAGGCCTGAGGCAAGGCACGGTTGGGATCGATGCTGAGATCACAGCGGCGGGCACCGTTGTCATCGGTTGGGGACAAGCCCACGCGACCGAGCAAGCGAATGGTGGCGTCCAGCGGCTGAGGC
>JAYWGI010000136.1:0-2786 GCA_043779025.1 Myxococcales bacterium | reverse complement strand
GCCGCTGTCCTCGTTGATGCCCGTAAGCTCTGAGATGGCCATCACCTTGCGGGTACCGTCGGACAAGCGCGATTGCTGCACGATGAGGTGCACAGAGCCGGCGATTTGCTCTCGAATGGCGCGTATGGGCAGGTCGAGTCCAGACATTAACACCAGAGTCTCAAGGCGCGCAACGGCCTCTGCGGGCGAGTTGGCGTGGGTCGTGGTGAGTGAGCCGTCGTGGCCCGTGTTCATTGCCTGAAGCATGTCTAGTGCTTCGCCGCCGCGACACTCGCCGACCACAATACGATCGGGACGCATGCGGAGTGCATTCTTTACCAAGTCGCGGATTGAATACTCGCCCTTGCCTTCCAAATTGGGGGGGCGTGTTTCGAGTGAGACTACATGGGGCTGGCGTAGCTGCAGCTCGGCCGCATCCTCGATGGTCACCACGCGCTCATGCTCTGGGATCGCAGCGCTGAGCACATTAAGCAGCGTGGTTTTGCCGGAGCCAGTGCCGCCAGAAATAACGATGTTGCGCTTGGCGATGACGCTACGCGTAAGAAAGCGTGCCATCTGCTCGTTGAGCGCGCCAAAGCCGACGAGCTTGTCCATCGTGAGTGGATTTCTGGAGAACTTACGGATGGTGATGCACGAGCCTCGGAGTGCAAGAGGCTTGATGATCGCATTGACGCGCGAGCCATCCTTGAGACGCGCATCAACGAGCGGTGAGCTCTCGTCGATACGGCGGCCCAGCGGTGTGACGATGCGCTCGATGACCGCACGACAGCGCTCGTCGTCGGTGAAACGGGCGTCGGACAAGATAAGCTTTCCGTTTTGCTCGACGTAGATGGTGTCGGGGTCGATGACCATGATTTCGGACACGCTCGGGTCTGCGAGAAAGCGCTCGAGCGGGCCCAAGCCCAATGCTTCGTCGGCCAGCTCACCGACCAAGCTGTCCTTGTCGATGGTGGCTGGGATGCGCGCTTCAATCTGCGCAAAGATGCGACGCAATGCGCCTAGCACCTTCGGGCGCATCGATGGGTCGTCGAGCTTTTTGGCATCGATGGTGGCCAAGTCTAAGTGCTCGAGCAACATACGGTGGATATCGCGGCGCAAGTCTACGTCGCGCTTGCGCGCTTCGAGCGAAGCCGTGGACGTGGCGGCCTTAGGCGTAGCGCCCTGCGCTGCAGGTGCGTGTTGCCGTGCCGCGGCCGGAGTCGCCGCCAACGACGGCGTTGCGCCTCTGCCAACACCGATACTCGGGTTTTGCATGCCACCCGGACTTGCGTTGGCCACGCGCCCAGGAATGTTGAGCGACGCCAACGGAATCGCTGCCGTACGCACATTGGGGTCGATGGACGCGCCTTGAGGGCGCATGGAGGGATTCCCGCTGCTTGCTGGGAACTGCTGCAGCGCAGCCCCCGACGCGAGCACCGAAAGCGTGTAGTCTCCAACCACAATCCGTGTGCCGTAGGGGACATCAAGCGCTTGATGTTTGAGCAGCGTATCTCCGGCGATGGTACCGTTGGTGCTCGTATCCTCCACGCGCAATCCTGAGGCCGACACGGTCACCACGGCGTGTTGACGGGACAAACGATCGCTGTCGAGCCGCACCGTGCATTTGGTGCTTCGACCGATGGTGATAGGCGTCGTCGCCTCCAGCGTCTCAGTGCGCTGAGAGCCGTCCTCACCGCGAATGACGACAATCACCTGCATGTATGGCTGAGCCTAACGTGCCGACGGCGGCACAGGGTTAAAGGTTTCGACCTTGTGGATGCCGCCCGAGTAGTCCTTGTACGTGTCGATGGATGCGCGAATCATTTCGGTCGCCGACTTGGAAGGTTGATCCAAGATTGAGGGAATGATGAAGATCGCGCCTTCGAGCTCTTCTTCTGAGCGCGTTTCGGTTCCGAACAGGAGCCCCAGGCCTGGAATTTGGCTGAGGAATGGGATGCCGCTGTTGTCTACACGCTTGGTCATTGTTTTTACGCCCGACAAGACCAATGCTTGCCCCAACTTGAGCGAGACCACGGTGTCGAGCGTGGTGGTGGTTCGCCCGGGAACGGTTCCGGCTTGAGGTGGGACGAGGTCTGCGACCTCTGCTTTGACTGAGACTTGCACCTCGCGCGTGAGAGACTCGTAACGCGGCTTGACCTCTAGCTTTGTTCCGTAACTTACGCCCGTCACGCTCACTGCCAAACCCACGCTCGTGAGAAAGTTGGTTTCACCGCCATTCGAGAAGGCCGACGTTTGACCGTTCTCCGTCACCAACGAGGTTTGCTTGAGCACTTTGGCCCAACCATTTCGCGCGCCAATGTCCAAGCGTGGCAATGCTTGATCGGTCACGGTGGCTTGAGCTCCGGTGAGCGTGTTCGACAACATCTCGTAGTCCAGCTTGAGCTTGCCTCCTAAGAGGGAGCTTGGCCATCCGATGCCCCAACCGAGGTTGGATGTCTTCGTGTATTGTACAAAGAAAAAATCAAGACGCACAAGCACGCGACTGTCCGAGACGGCGGGGCCACCCACGACCACGGCAAACTCTACTTGCCCCTTGTAGTCTGCAATCAATGCCTTAATGCGGTCTGCTGATTCCTTATTCGGCACGCTACCGTCAACGATGAGCTTATTTCCTGCTTCTACGATGCGAATGCCAGGCGTGTTGGCGAGCTTTTTCTCGAGCTCTTTCCGCAGTTCGGACATGTCGCGCTGGGTGACCACAATCTCGTACGCCATTTTTTTGCGACCCTTGGTGAGGGTGAGCGTTTGGCGGCCGGGAGCAATGCCCTTGATCAAAAAGAACCGGC
>JAYWGI010000135.1:0-7644 GCA_043779025.1 Myxococcales bacterium | reverse complement strand
GCAAAGGCCCGCGCAAGGGTGTTCTTGCCCGCGCGAAGAAAGACTGAGCGGAGTTAAGTCATGGCACAATCAAAGACCGCCTCCAAGGGCAAGACCGTTAAGAAGAAGGTCAAAAAGAACGTTGGAACGGGCATCGCCCACATCCAGTCCACGTTCAACAACACGGTGATCACCATCACGGATGTGAACGGCAACGCCATCTCCTGGTCGTCTGCCGGCTCGCGCGGCTTTAAGGGCTCACGCAAGAGTACGCCCTTCGCCGCGCAGCTTGCCGCTGAAGAAGCGGGCCGCAAGGCCATGGAACACGGCATGCGCACGGTCGCTGTGTTCGTGAAGGGCCCAGGCACCGGCCGCGAAAGCGCACTCCGCGCCTTGCAGACGGTGGGCTTCCGCGTCACGGTCATCCGCGATGTCACCCCCGTTCCGCACAATGGGTGCCGGCCCCCCAAGCGCCGCCGCGTCTAAAACGCAAAAACGCCCCGGCTGCACGGGGCGTATCGTCGCTTGGGCGTGCTCGCGTACTTATTTACGCTCCGCGCGTCCCTTCGCTAGCTACGCCCCGTTCGCTCGAGGCGTTTTTGCGTTTTGTGGATCTGGGTTTGTGCTCGCGCGCTTTGCGCGCTTGCGGAGAGGGCATTTCTCGCGCGCTTTGGAGCTTGTTCTCGCGCGCTTTGCGCGCTTGCGGAGAGGGCATTGCTCGCGGCTTTGGAGCTTGTTCTCGCGCGCTTTGCGCGCTTGTGTTTGCGGCTTTGCGGCTTGCTTGATGGGGTTGTGTGACCCACATTTTGTCATCCTGAGCCGCAGGCGAAGGGCCTCCCGAGCGTGTCGGGCTTCGTGTGCTCGCGGCTGCGCTGGTTGAGGGGGGGCGGTTGCGCTGAGACCCTCGTGGTTGAGGCATGACATGACGGTGTCGCTTGTCGCGAGCCCAAAATCGGGCACCGCAATTTTGCCGTTGCCGTTGCCGATGGGCGGTTCGGTGGGCGCTGCATGAAGCACTGTGACAGCAGCACCGCTTACTTTTCTCGCCCTGCAATTGACGGATTCGCCGGTGTCACTACAGCGCCTCGGTATGAACACCCTCGTTCTCCGCATGGCCGTTGCTGTCGCCCCGCTCAACTTCCCTCTGCTTGCTGCCTGCGGCGGCGCTTCTGGCGCGCCCGCGGCGTCTGGCGCCTCGTCGGATACGCTCGTGTGTACTACCTCGCGCGAATGCTTGGCGAACGCGGAGGGCGCCAAGATCGCACTGGAGGGCTGCGTGAAGAAGTCGGGTGAGGTGGGTCGCTCCATGTGGCAGTGCACCTTAAAGGTGCTTTCGGACATGAATGTCCCCGTGCCCAACGGCAGACTTAGCGGCGCCGACGCAGAAGCATTGCAGAAGCGTGCCCTCGCGGAGTGCAGTGGCGACTCGTACGCTCTGCAGTGCGCAACGGCTAATACTCAGTTGCCCAAGGCTTACTGCGAGTGCGGCGCGCCCGTATTTGGAAAAATTCGCGGCTCGAAGACGGAGCTGAGCGCCGACGAGATGGCTACGTTTCGCAAAGCCAATCGCAAGCAGTGCGGCGCCACCGTGAGCAACGCGCAGATGCGGGCGCAGTTCGTGAGGGAAAACGCCTGCTACTCGGCCGAAGGCACCGACAAGATTTGCGCGTGCACGTACGACGCGCTGCGCACCAAGTACAACTACCCGGTCGACGCCTTCCTCGAGGAGGACGCAGTGTCCGAAAACCATGTCGGGGCCGCTGTGGAGAGGTGCGAGACGGCGAAATAGGGACGGACGGCACGCGGCATCGTTCCATGTCGCGTTCTTGCTACCCAACGCCAATTGGCTGTCCCCAGACGCCGGAGCGGAGCGTTTCCGAGCCTGTCCACGATGACGCTCTTCTAAACGGCCAGGTCGCGTCGCTTTCCGATGTGCCGGCGGCGCTGAAGCTCGATTCCGAGGGGCTGAAATGCACGGGGGCCAAGGTGGGCGAGCGGCTGCGCAATGCGCGTCCACTGCGCCACTCAAAACTACAACGCGTCGTAGCTCAGGCGCACGCCTGCACCCGCGCTGTTGATGGCCGCCTCGGCGAGCAAATCACCGTTGATTTCCACGCCGATACGCAGGGGGCCTCGGATGTACGGGAAGGCGGTGAGGCCGGCGTAGTAGCCAAAGTCCAGCTCGCGAGACGCGTAGCTTCGGCCTTGTAGGCGCGCGCGTACATTCAGGTCGTAGAGACCGATTCCCACGGGCGGACGAAAGCGTCCGATGTCGGCTGAGACGCCGGCGCGGTAGGCGAAGGCGTAGAGCTGCGTCTGCACTGCGCCTGCGCTCGCCGTTGCGCGGCTCCCTTCGATCAGGAAGAGTCGGGCGACCTCCAGCACCGGGACCAGTGGATAGCGGCTACGCAGTGCGAGTGAGAGGCCTGCGCCCAAGCCGGTGCGGCGGTAGCTTGCGCAGGCGAGGTTGGACGTGGCGGCGTTGCTCTGCTGAAGGCTTGTCGCGAGCCCCCACCTTAAGCGCCGCGGTGTTGCCGGTGCGCAGCTCTGTGGGCGGCTCGCCGGGCCCGGGGTGGATTACCGTAGCAAGGGCGATAGCAGCAAGCGAGCCACTCACGGTGCATCTCCCAGCGCGCCCAAAAGCAGTTGGCGTCTGTAGAGCACCGTGCCCACGCGATCGCTGAGCATCGCGGTAGGCCGTACCTCGCGTCGGTAGTTGTCGATGACGAGCACCTCGTTCACCGTCCACATCACGGTGCCGATCTTTTGGTCCTTGAGCGCTTGCACCTCTTCGCCCGAGACGCCCCGGGTCCAGCGCGGCGCCCAGATGCTGCAGCCGGTAGCGCGCACGTCGTCGGGCTCGAGTTCCACGAAGCATGGCGCGCGCGTGTCGGCAGGGATTTGCAGGTAGGCCTGACGCACCTCTTCGTCGGGCAAGCCTACGAACCAAAAATGCGTTTTGACCGGCTTGAATGTGCGCTCCACCGCGTCCTGAAAGATGGCCAAACTGGGAGCCAGTGCAGCGGTTTCCTTGATGTCCACCCAAAGGCCGCGCAAGTCCTTGGACGCGATGATGGTGTCTACATCCTCTTAAAGTGTGTGAATTCGCTCGCTATATTGAGGAGTGCAGTTAGCACGCAAAATGGCGAACGGCAGGTCGGAGATGCGACCGTGACAGAGCTTGCCGTTCACCAAGCGCGGGGCGAGCATCTCGTCGTGAAACAAAACGGGCACGCCATCCTGTGTCATGCGCACATCGACCTCGACTGGCGCGGAGCCGCACGAGGCCGCCGGTGCCGAGTGTTGTGCGGCGGTAGTGCCCCTCCGCAAGGAAGCGTGTGCGGTCGGCGCTGCAGCCTGCGGCCAAGATCACATACGTGCTGTCTTGAGACGTGAAGAGCGAAAACGAGTTGCTGCTTCCGTGGCCAACAATGGCGCCGTTGAAGGGCGTGGCGTCGCTCAGGTAGATGCCGTCTAAGCCTTGAAGCCGCTTCACGTTCACCGGAGTCATGCTGCCGAGCGCACTGCGCGCTGCCATAAATGCATGCGGTGTGCACATACCTTAAATCGCCGCGCAGCATGGGTAGCTGTCGCAGCTCGGACTCTACCGTGTGGGTGGGAAGCACATCGACTTGCAAACCTAACCCCGCGCGCCAGCCTGAGGTGTCGGCGGTGTGACCGAAGAGCGGCGGGGCCGACACGGCGGCCAGCTGAAGGACCCGGGGAAGATGCATAAGACCTGCGCATCGTGCCTCCGCTGGAGCCCTGCGTGCAACACGCGCGTTCTGACGTGCTAGACGTTCCCCGCACCCATGAACGATTTTTTCACGCCTGCCAATATGCTGATGCTCCTCAGCCTTTCCGTGATGGAGATTGTGCTTGGGGTCGACAACATCCTGTTCTTGTCGATTGTTACAGCCCACATCCGAGGCAAAGAGCGTGCTCGCGTGCGGCGTATCGGGTTGGGGCTCGCGCTCGGTATGCGTGTTGCGCTGCTCCTGGCGATTCGCTGGGTGATGGGGCTCACTGAGCCATTCGCCCACGTGGGGGGGCGCGGGTTTTCGGGGCGCGATCTCATCCTGATTGGCGGCGGCGTGTTCTTGATTCTTAAGCCCGGCAAGGAGCTGTGGGAGAAGATTGAGGGCCACGAGAACGAGCACACCGCGGACTTGCCAGCCGAGAAGGCGCCACCCAACCGCAAGGATTTGTGGGGTATTTTTGCTCAGATCGTTGTGCTCGACATCGTGTTCTCGCTCGACAGCGTGATCACGGCAGTGGGCATGGCGCAGGACATCCGCGTGATGATCACGGCCATGTTGATAGCTGTAGGATGCATGATGTTCTTTGCGAGCCCGTTTGGCGATTTCGTCACGCGTTACCCCACCATGACCATCTTGGCGCTGGCCTTTTTGGTGATGATCGGACTCATGCTGGTGGCCGAAGCGTTTGGCGCGCATCCCAACAAGGGCTATCTCTACGCGGCCATGGCGTTCTCGAGCGGCATCGAGCTGCTCAACTTGCGGCGCCGCGGAAATGCACGCAGGCGAAAGGTAGACTTCGATGCCTAAATTGTTCGAACTCGCATCCAAGAACACGCCGCGTGGTGACCAGCCGGAGGCCATCAAACAGCTGATGGCGGGGCTAGACCGCGGCGACAAGCATCAGGTGCTCTTGGGCGTTACGGGCTCTGGCAAGACCTTCACCATCGCCAACGTGATCGAGCAGTCGCAGCGGCCCACGCTGATCATGGCCCCAAACAAGACGCTGGCCGCGCAGCTGTACGGCGAGATGAAGGAGCTCTTCCCAAACAACGCCGTCGAGTACTTCGTGAGCTATTACGACTACTATCAACCCGAGGCGTTTATCCCCTCGAGCAACACCTTCATCGAGAAGGACGCCATCGTCAACGACGCCATCGATCGCATGCGGCACTCGGCGTCGCACTCCTTGCTGAGCCGCAAGGACGTCATCGTGGTGGCCTCGGTGAGCTGCATCTACGGCATTGGAAGCGCCGAGAGCTACGACGGTTTGATGGTGAGCGTGAAGGTGGGCGAGTCGCTTTCGCGAGACAAATTGCTGCGCTTGCTGGTGGACATCCAATACGATCGCAACGACCACGACTTTCACCGCGGCACCTTTCGTGTACGAGGCGATGTGGTCGAAGTGTTCCCGGCGTACGAGTCGGAAACGGCGGTGCGTATCGAATTTTGGGGCGACACGGTGGAGGCCATCAAGGCGGTCGACCCGGTGCGCGGCACCGTGAAGGATGTGCTCGACCGCGTCGCGATTCACCCGGGCTCGCACTATGTCACGCCGGCCGACCAAATGAGTCGCTGCATGAAGGACATTCGCGTTGAGCTGCGCGAGCGTTTGGCCGAGCTCGACCGCGAGGTAAAGTTCGTGGAGAAGCAGCGGCTCGAACAGCGCACGCAATACGACTTGGAGATGATGGAGCAAGTCGGGTTTTGCACCGGCATCGAGAACTACTCGAGGCATCTGTCGGGGCGCAAAGCGGGCGACCCTCCGCCTACGCTTATCGACTACTTTCCGCTCGATTATTTGCTGGTGATTGACGAGTCCCACCAGACCGTGTCGCAGGTGGGCGCGATGTACAAGGGCGACCGATCGCGCAAAGAGACGCTCGTCAACTACGGCTTTAGGCTCCCCAGCGCGCTCGACAATCGACCGCTGAAATTCGACGAGTGGGAGGGCCATGTGCATCAGGCCATCTACGTCTCGGCCACGCCCGGAAACTACGAGCTTGAGAAGACGGGCGGCGTGTTTGTGGAGCAGGTGATTCGGCCGACGGGGCTCGTCGACCCGCAGATTGAAGTGCGTCCGGTGGCAGGGCAGGTCGACGATCTGCTCGCGGAGATTCGCGCCACGGTGGCCAAGGGAGAGCGTGTACTTTGCACCACACTCACCAAGCGGATGGCGGAGGACTTGGCCGAGTACTACAAAGA
This sequence comes from Myxococcales bacterium, assembly GCA_043779025.1. GTDB lineage: Bacteria > Myxococcota_A > Polyangia > Polyangiales > Polyangiaceae > JAAFHJ01. The sequence goes on along the minus strand of JAYWGI010000135.1, from coordinate 1,702 downwards.
AATCGGCGTCAAAGTTCGCTACCTGCACTCGGACGTAGACACCATCGAGCGCATCGAGATCTTGCGCGACCTGCGCTTGGGGGAGTTCGACGTGTTGATTGGCATCAACTTGCTGCGAGAGGGATTGGACTTGCCCGAGGTCTCGCTGGTGGCCATTTTCGACGCCGACAAGGAGGGGTTTTTGCGCAGCGCGCGTTCGCTCATTCAAACCATTGGTCGCGCGGCTCGAAACGTGAATGGCCGAGTGATCTTGTACGGCGATCGCATTACGGACTCGATGCGAAAGGCGATGTATGAGACCGATCGCCGCCGCGCGATACAAGTCGCCTACAACGTGGAGCACGGCATCACTCCGGCCACCGTGATTCGCGCCATCAGCTCGCTCAACCCGGCGGCCGGCACCATGGATTACTTCCCGATCCCGAAGAGCAAAGGGCTCAGTGAAGGAGCAACGGGCGACGCTCCGCGCATGAGAGAGCTGGACCCGGCGCGCATTGTGTCGCTGCGCGCGGAGATGCTCATCGCGGCCGAGGAGTTGGATTTTGAGCGCGCCTCGCGCTTGCGTGACGAGCTAGGCCGCGCCGAGCGAGGCGAGTCCGGAAGCGCGATTCCGGCGAAAGTTGGGCCCTACGGCGAGGCGAAGTTGAAGAGCAAATTTGCAGGGCCCAAGGGGCCGCCGGGACGGAAGAGGTGAGCGGCGGCAACCCGTGCCCATGGACTTGGCGAGTCACGCAGATCTTGGCAAGCAGGGCACCGAGGTGAGTGCGTCCGGGCCCCCTGGCAACTTGACCTTGGACACGGCAGCGCCTCTGGCCCTCAGCTCGGTTGTATGAGACCACGTCGCGAAACAACACAACCCCCAGCGGTGGACGCGCCTGACGGACCATCGCACTGCTGCGTCGCCCAAATGCAGCATTGCTCAAGTGAGCCGTTACGCGCAACACAGTGTTGCCGTGAGCGTTGGGGCCGAACGCTATGGTAGGCGCTGTGTGAATCGAACATGAGGACGGCTTTGAAAAGAACGAATCAGACGCCCCCCGTGTGGCGGCTGCGCGACATTGCCCTCGTCGCCCTATCCATCCTTGCCCTGTGTAGCTGCACAAGGCCGCTCAGTTCTTTTATCATTCCGCCGCCATCGCTCAAGAACGAGTCGGACGATGGCGTAGGCTCGGCGGAGCATCCGGTGAAAGTCATGGAGGAGGGCGAATGGCGGGCGGTGCGCACGGGCTGCGAGCGCGTCGGGCTGCTGTCGCCCCAGGTGGAGGACGTCGAAAAATGGTTGCTGCCGGAAGGGCGCCCCTCGGTTGGAAACGCCGCGGCGCATGCGACCACGCTGGAGCTGCACGTGTGTGATGACCAGTGGTTGCGCTTGCCCGATTTGGGGCCGAAAGAGCACCCCTTTTCGTCTGAGGTGCCGTCGTCGGCGCTCAAGGTCGACGGCCACACCAGCGTCGTTTATGTCCCGCTTTACTCGGTGTTTCATGACAATGGCACCGACACGTGGCGCCTCGAAGTCATCGTCGAAGACACGCGCGAGATGCATATCGTTCGTCGCTGGCGCGTGCTCAAGGCGCAGCGCTTTGGCGGCCCATTTGGCTGATGCTCGAGGACGCTAAATCAGCGTGCTGTCGCCGCGTGCTTTGAGTGCTTCGACAACTTTGCGCACGTCCTGGGCCTTGTCTTTGGGAAGCACGAGCAACGC
>JAYWGI010000134.1:0-7653 GCA_043779025.1 Myxococcales bacterium | reverse complement strand
CCAAGGTGTCGCGTGTGGGGTTGCCTGCGCGCGAATAGTCCCACGTCTCGTACTCACCGGGGCCCGCCTGAGCAAAGGTCGACGACAGCACGATGGGCGTCATCACAGCGCCCGAAACTGCGTCCGGGGCCTGGCCGGCGTGAATGCATAGAGTCTCAGGGCGTGAGCCTACAGGAGCTGACATGAGTCACCGCTAGCACGTTCCTCCGCGGGTTTGTGGATGGCGGCACGCAAGCCCGCACGAAGCAAGCCGCGCACCACGGGCCTGTCCAGGTGGGCGGGCACAAAGAACGAATGAGCGCTGCACCATCGAAGGTGAAGCGCTCATTCGCGTTTCAGGACAGGGCGGAGCCCGTCCTACCAATTCATGTTGGGCTCAGTAGACGTAAGTCAACGTCCCGTAGATGTCGTTCGATGCCGTGTTATCCAGCGACGTGAAGCCGTAGAGAGGGCTGCGGCCGTTGTCGATGAGCACGAAGTCGATGCGGCTACCGGCTGCATACGCCGCAGCCTGCGCGGCAGTGAGCGGGATGCTGAGCTGGTTCGGAGTAGATGCCATGCAGTTGCAGTCGTCTCGCGTGCTGTTGAGGTTGGCGATAACAACCCCATCCAAGCGAACTTCGATCTGGAAGGGCGAAGCCGTATTGCACTGAACGTTTGCGTTCATGGCAAGGGTCGCACTCTTGGGCACGAGAAGCGCAGGCTTACTTACCACGCTCATGGTCGCGGCACCTTGCGCGTAACGCGCCTGGCCAGGCGACTCACAGCTGGTGGCGCCGATGAGGTCCGCACTGCCGATGTTGACCACCTGCTGGCACACGCCGGCGACAACGGTGGCACCCGTTGGGCAGGCGACGCACACGGAGTTGCTGCAGAACGGGGTAGCTCCCCCGCACGCACGGCCGCACGCGCCGCAGTTGGCCTCATTGTTCTGGATGTCGGTGCAGGTGCCCGCGCAGCCGAGTTGGTTGTAGGCGCAGCAGAGACCACCACCACAACGCGTGTTGGGGCCGCACGAGGTGCCGCAGGCGCCGCAGTTGTTGTTGTCGTTGTCGAGCAACGTGCAGAAGCCTGTCGAGCCCGCGCTTGCGCCAGCGTCGGTCCCGGCGTCGCCTGTGGTCGCCGCCGCGGCCCCGCACTTGCTGAGCGGAGCCTGGCACTGGAGCACGCAAGCTCCGGCACTACACACCGTGCCAAAGCCACAGACGTTGCCGCACCTGCCGCAGTTGTTGTTGTCGGTCGCCGTGGTGGCGCATGCCGCTCCGCACTTGGTCGTACCCGTGGCGCAGGTGAGCGCGCAGGTGCCCGCGTTGCACACTTGGCCCTCTGCGCACTTGGTACCGCAGGTTCCGCAGTTGTTGCTGTCGGTCTGGTTGTTGACGCAGGAGGTGCCGCATTTGTTGGTCCCGCCCGCGCAGAAGAGACCGCAAGCGCCCGCGCTACAAACTTCGCCCGCCGCGCAAGCTTTGCCGCAGGTACCGCAGTTGTTGCCGTCGGTGCCGGTGTCGGTACAGTTGGAGCCGCATGTGGTCTTTGGGGCCGCGCACGTAGGCGCAACCGAGCCGTCAAGCTTCGGACCAACCGAACCGTCGAAGGCTGGGACCACGCTGCCATCGGGCAGTCCAGCAACCACGGTTGCGATATCAGTGGAACTACATGCAACATACACGGATGCCATTACGGGCAACGCAAGTGCGGAGCACAGGAACTGTCGGAGAGTTTTCATTGGCCAGGATGGGAACATGAGCCGCAACATCACGTCCACCTTGTGATGCAGAAATGCGACATCAACCCGCATTTTTCGATAATCTCAGCGAAACGGACGAATGAAACCGCGTGCATACCCCTTAGGGCAATACGTTAAGGCCCACTTCGTACACGCAGGGGCTTAGGGAAGTAAAGCTGTGGCCGCAGCCAGATCGGCGTCGGCGCGTGCAGCGTCGGCCTTGGCCTCCAATTCACGCAAACGAGCCTCAGCCGTGAGCTGCTCACGCTGGTTGACGAAGAGCATGCTGCCATCGCCCTGGTCGAACCGAATGCGCTCTGCCTGTTCTACAGCCGAGGCCAGGCGAACCTCGTCCCGGGCCGCGGCGATGCGGGCGATCGCCGCTTGCTGAGCGGATAAGGCATCGTCGACCTCCGCGCGAACGCGATCACGTGCGAGCCGCTCTTGCGCCTCAAGCTTCAGCGCTCCCGCCAGCGCCGCGTCTCGCCTACCGCGGAGGGCACGATTCTCGAGCGGGATCTCAAGCACAATGCCGAGTTCGAGCACTGGTTTTGACAGATCTGGGCGCCCCTCGATGGGGTGCCCGACATCTTGAGACAACACGGCCTGCAGGTCGAGCACAGGCAGAAGTTGGTTTTTGGTCAACGAGACCTCAGCTGCGAATTGCCTACGCTGAAGCGCCAAGCGCGCAGGCTCCGGGCGACGGGCTTCCGCTTCGCGCACAAGAGAGTTCGCGCTGACCAATTTGCTCTCCACGACCGGGAAGTCTGCCGGTGCGCGAGAAATGTCGGGCCTCAACACCGCCCCCTCAGCGTCGCGCAAATACAATCCAAGCTCGATGGTGCTCTGCTGTAGCGCACGCTCGGCTGCGACCAATTGCGCTCGGCGCTGCGCGATTCCGCGTGCGTTTTCGGTGCGCTCCACCTGGGCGATCTCCCCCGCGCGAACGCGCTGCTCAAGTGCAACATCACGCACTTCCGCGAGAGCCAGCACATCGCGCGCAACACCAACCCGCTTTGCAGACGCCAGCCATGCCCAATACCGAAGAGAGGCCGCCCGACGTGCTTCGAGACGCTGCTGCGCCACCGACAACAACGCGACCTCGGTCCCGAGCTCGGCGCGAAAAAGCGCGACGCGGCGCCGGTCCGTAAAGCCGTTGCGAAGCATGGGTACATTGGTACCGACGCGAAAATCGCCGGCATCGAGACTTTGATAGTTTTGGTAATAGCTTGGGAACTTGCCCGAACCGTACCGCCACCCAACAAAGAACGAACTCCCCCAGAGAGACGTGGGCCTCTCGATGACGGAGTCGACCCGCATCTGGTCTTGGTAGTAGCCAAGCGCAGTCCAGCTGCCTTTGGTTTTCCACGAGGTGTCGAATCCTCCTGCAGCTGTAAGTTGGTCGGCACGTGCAGTGTCGTAGTCCGCCTGCGCGGCAAGATTCGCCGGGAACGCGCGATCGACGGCGACCAAAACCTCATTCAGGCTCAGCTCACTCGCTCGAGCGGATGGCGCCAAAGCGACAAATGCGACGACCGTCATCGCGCGCATTGAGCTCATGACTTGGTGCCCGACTTCATGTCGTCCTTCGGCGCCTCAGGAAGCGACGCCGGAAAGCCGTTGAACAGGCGCCATAACTCGTAGCCGAGCTTCACGCGGCCAAGTTGTGCCCACGCATTGACACGCACGCCCTGCCGCAAGTAGAGCGCTTTGGGCCAATCGTGCACATGTTCTGGTACGACCAGCACGCGGAACTTCCCGTTGCCCTTGTCATCCGTGGCATCAACAAGCGAGACTTTTCCACCAAACGTGCCAACGGCCACACTTGGCCAACCGCTAAACTGCAGCGCGGGCCAGCCTTCGAACTGTACGCGAACATGCGACCCATCGCGCACGAGCGGAGCGTCGTTTCCGTCTACCCACATCTCGACCGCGCGGGCGTCTGTCTCAGGCACTATCGTGGCAAGAATGTCGCCCGACTTGACCATGTTTGAGCCCGAGGCGTTGGTGGAAATGCGAAGCACGGTGCCCTTGCGAAGCGCCTTGACCGACTGCGTCTCCTGGCGCGCCATGCGCACCTCCATCCGCGTAAGTTCGGCGCTTGCCGTCGCGACCTCTGCCTCCGCGGACGCGCGCGCAGCGTGTGCATCGCGGATGCTCGCTTCTCCATCGGAGCCGACCTTGTCACGGTCCTGGGAAAACGCCAGCTGCTCCGTGCGCGCGGCATCCAGCATGGCCCGTGAGCGCTCGAGCTCGGTACGTGCACGCGCCTCGTCGAGCTCCGCGATTTCGAGCTGCCTCTTGGAGGAGATTCCTTCTACCTCCAGTTTGCGCTGCCGCTCCTCTTGCAGCTCCGCCGTGTGCAGCGCCGCGCTCGCGGCCTGCACCAGCTGCTCAGCAGAGCGTACGCGATCGACCGCCATTTTTTGGCGCGAACCCGCGGCCACTACAGCATTGCCTCGTGACCCGTCCAAAGCATCGATACGTGCCTCAATGGCGACCGCACGCATACGGGCGGCTTCAACGCGCGCAGCAAGGGCGTCGCGCTCCGCACGCATGCGGCGCATGAGGTCAGGGTCGTTGTCGCTTAGGTCCACGATCGGGTCTCCAACCTCGACGTGCGCCCCTTCGCTGACGTACCAACGCGTTACGCGTCCCTCGATTGGCGCCTCAACGCTTTGCACGCGATCCTCCGGCGAGTAGGCCACTACCCTTCCGTTTGCAAATGCGGTCTGCTGCCAGGGTGTCAGCGACAACACGGCGGCACTCAAGAGCAATCCTCCAGCCAGAACCTGCGCCAACAAGCGCGCGGGCTTCGAACCACGTACCAACTTCAGCGAAGTAAGCTCCGACTTCATGGTTTGGCCTCCAAATCCAACACGACGCCGAGTTTGTCCATCGACGCGGTAAGATCGTAATAGGTCTCGAGGTATTTTCCGAACTTGGAAAAGTTGGCGAGCGTGGATGCCATCACCAGCTCTGACGCCATGAGCTGGCCCAAACTAAGTTGCGCCTTCAGCACGAGCGTACCGCCTAAAGCGAGCAGGCCTACGGTCGCCACAACCTGAATCGCGAGTGAGGCGAGTGTCTGACGGTACACCACGTGAAAGTGCTCTCGCCGGGCCTCCACGTAGTGAACAACGGCACCATCCACTTCTTCGACCAGATGGCATTCGTCCGGCTCCGGGGAGGCCTGTCGGGCGCTGATCAGATGCTCGAGCGCATGCACAACTTCGTACTTGGCGTGGCTTTCATGAATGGCGGTCTCCGGCCCCTTGCGCCCCATCGTGATGACCACGACGCCCATGGAGACAAGGCAGAACAGGGCATAGAGAAAAAGTGCGGGATGATAGAACGAAACGAGCACCAATCCGACCGCCGACTGAAGCACGACCGACAGCCCGTCCATGACCAAAATGGCCACCGATTTCTGAACAGTTGTGATTTCCAAAAAACGAAACATTCTCATCGCAGCAGTTTCGGATGCAAACGCTTCCTCCGTCGCGCGAACAAGACGTAGCCCGACATCAATCGCCGCCTTGGCCAACAGGCGTTCTTGGAGTCGCTCCACGACGACCGTTTGTGCGGCACGCATAAAACTTGCGACGCTAAGTCCAACGAACACAAGCACGGACAGCACCAGGATGGGCTGCGCCAGCGCCGTAAAGGCCAGGGTGTTGACCAGGGTCTGCGTCGCCAGGGGAACAATCAGTGACATGAGTCCGATCGCGACCGCATAGATGACGAGAGTCCATATGTCCGGGCGCTCCAGCTTTATCAGTCGTAGCGTTCGTACAACTGCGCCATAGCGGCCGCCGGGGGCGCTACGAAGCACGCCTAACGGTGCATAAAATCCCGTTCGTTCTGTGTTGGCCATCTGGAAGCGTCCTCGTCACTCTCGGTGGTCAACACAGTGTCCCGGAGTTCCGGCACACAATGTCCTCCGAATCTCAGCGGCGCATCTCATAGACCCTCCACGTCGCTAGCACAACTGGGCAAAATCACGGGCAAACGGACGCTCCCCCAAAACCTCGCCCCCAACCGATCCGAAGTGGGGAGGAACCTAGGGGGTGGCGAGTGAGCAAAACCCCGCGTACACCCCGGCACGCAATCCTCGGATCGACCGATGCTTGGTCAATGCCTGGCGACCCCGCCGGGTGACTACTTTGAGAGCCAGCCGAAGAGCATGTGCTTCGTTGCCGCGCGCGAAACCACCGCGATGGAGTCGACCAGCGGGATTTCCTTGGGGCAAACCTCAACGCAGTTTTGCGCCTTGCCGCAATCCTGCACTCCGCCCTCCCCCATCACCGCCTCCAAACGCTCGGTGGCGTGCATCTTGCCCGAGGGGTGCAAGTTGAACAAGCGCACCTGACTGATGGCTTGCGGGCCGATGAACGAAGATCCATCGCCGTACTGTGGGCAAGCTTCCAAGCAGCAACCGCAGGTCATACAGCGCGACAGCGGGTAAGCTTCTTCCTGGTTCTCTTGGGACTGGCGCGGCGCGGCGCCTAGCTCGTGCGTGCCGTCGAGTTCAATCCACGCCTTCACGGTCTTGAGGTTCTCGAACATCTTGCTGCGGTCGACAATCAGGTCACGCACCAACGGAAACTTTGTCATGGGAGAGAGCTCGATGACCTCCCCGTTGGGCGCTACTTGGTCCACAAGCGCTGTACATGTCTGACGCACCTTGCCGTTCACAAGCATGGTGCAGGCGCCGCAGACCTCTTCGAGGCAGGAGCTCTCCCACGAAACGGGCGTGGTTTTTTGACCCGCGCAAGTGACAGGGTTTTTGCGAATCTCCATCAAAGCACTGATAACGTTCATTTGTGGGCGCCACGGCACCTCAAACTCCTCCCAACGCCTGGTGGTGGAGGCTTCGACGGAGTCTTGACGCAGTACTTTGAGACGGACGGTTTTTTGGCCCATGGCTTTCTCGATCCTTTCGCGAAGTTTGCTCAGACTGTAGCCGCTTGCGCGGTCTTCTTTTCATCTGCCACCGAGTTGGCAGCTCCTGCGGTTTCATACTTTCGTGTCCGAGGCTTGACCAAGCTCAGGTCCACCGCATCGGTCGCATGGTGCGGCTTTCCCGCGATGGTATGGTCGAAGGCACGCACGAAGTTAATGTCACTACGGCCGCCTCCCAAATCCTTGTGAAACGCGAGGGTGCTACGCGACCAGTTGTCGTCGTCGCGTTTGTCGAACTCGGGCTTGTAGTGCGCACCGCGAGACTCATCACGGGTGCGCGCCCCTTGTGCAATGGCGCGAGATAACAAAAGCATGTTCTGAAAGTGCCGGATGAACTGCGCGGACATGTTGCTGCGGCTGCCGGTGTCGGTCACCCCAACATTTTGCATGCGCTCCTCGATCTCGGAGATTTTCTCCAAGGCCTTATCGAGCACTGAGTTGTGGCGCTCGATGGTGACGTCGCGAAGCATAACAAGCGACAGCTCTTCATGCAGGACGTGCGCGTTCTCTTTGCCTGTGGTCGCGAGGATGGCGTCGTACTTTGCCTGCTCGTGCTTGAGCGCCTTGTCGAACACCGCAGACGACACGTCCCACGCGCTCTTGTCAGAGGTGCGAATGTAGGAGGCCATGGCGGGCCCGGCCTCCATCCCCCCATAAATACAGGAAAGCAAGGAGTTGGCGCCCAAGCGATTCGCGCCGTGGTACTGGTACTCGCATTCGCCCGCGGCATAGAGACCATCGATGTTGGTGGCTTGATTGCGGGTCGAGCCACGCACAACGCCGCCGTCTTCGCGGCGCTCAAAGTCTACCCAGAGGCCGCCCATCGAGTAGTGCACGGCGGGGAATACACGCATGGGGTTGTGGTACGGGTCCTCGCCCACGAACTTCTCGTAGATCTCCAAGATGCCCGCGAGCTTCTTGCGAAGCATGCTCTCGGGGATATGTGTAAGATCCAAGTACAC
>JAYWGI010000133.1:0-7672 GCA_043779025.1 Myxococcales bacterium | reverse complement strand
GGTGGAGCACGCGGTCCTCAAGCGCCGTCGCTTGGCCTCAATGTGCTTATCGTCCCGGATGGATTGTCACTTAAAGGCTCCGGCGCGAACATCGCGGCGGGCTGCTCAGGCCCAGGCCCAGGCATTGCGATCCCCAAGGTGGGCAAGACCTACGACTTCAAAGCCCTCGCGGAGTGTGCCAAGAAGCTCAAGGCCTCGAGCCCCGAGTTTGCGGATGAAACCGAAGTGCGCATCGGCGCCAACTCGGACGTCCCCTACCGCACGATCATCGACACCATGGACGCCCTCCGCAAGGACCCGGCCGACAACAAGGTCGATCTCTTTCCCGAGGTCTACTTCATCAAGGGTGCACGATGAGCAGCAAAAAAGCAGTGGTTGACGAGAACGTGATCCCAGCCGGCGCGGCGACCTTCAAGCGTGCACTACGCAAGCAGATCAAGCGCCGCTTTAAAGAACACGAAGACAACGCACTCAACATCACGGCCATGCTCGACATGATGACCATCATCTTGGTCTTCCTGCTCAAGAGCATGGCAGCGAGCACCACCTCCGTGCCGCAATCGTCCGACCTCAAGCTCCCCAAGAGCTTGCTGATGGCCGATGCAGCACAGCAGGGTGTCAAAGTCATCGTTACCAAGAAGGCCATTTCGGTCGAAGACGATGAGCTCCTCCCCGTCCCTGCCGACGGCACGAACGGCGTGGAAGCCCGCTACAAGCGCGATGGCGCAAACGGCATGTACATCACCAAGCTGGGTGTTGCGCTGGCCTCCTACCGCGCCCTCGACCGTCAGAAGCAAGCTGCAAAAGGCAAGCCACCCGAGGGGTCTGAGGCCATGGTCATCGCCGACGACGAAACCCCGTACCGCATCTTGCTCGAGGTGCTTGCCACCTTGGGTGAGAACGAGTTCCCCAAGTTTCACCTGATGGCGATGCAGGGAACCAAGAAGTAAGACGCGACACAGCGGCTTGCATAAAACCTCGGAACTCCTCGGAGCTCCGAGGTTTTTCGCGTAGAAAACATGGACAATTGGGCGCCGTTGCGCCAAAAGCAGTCCTCAGGAGTTATCCATGGCCACCTACATTACTGCAGACTGCATCAATTGCGGCGCGTGCGAACCCGAGTGCCCGAACGAGGCCATCAGCGAAGGCGATGAGATTTACCTTATCGACCCCGAGCTCTGCACGGAGTGCGTGGGCTTTCACGACCACGAAGCGTGCCAAGCGGTGTGCCCCGTGGAGTGCTGTTTGCCAGATCCAGGCAACAAGGAAGAGGAGGCGATGCTGCTTGAGCGCGCCATTCGGTTGCACCCCGACGACGCCGAACTCAAAGCGCGCCACGCCGCAAACGAGTTCCCTTCGCGCTTTAGGAAGTAACCCACCTGCGACAGCAGTTCCTTTCGACATTGCTTGCGTTGTGTTGCCTGGTAGGAGCAACGCCCGCGGCGCAGCCAGCGCCTGGAGCACACGCCGCAGTATCGCCCGCCAAGGCCAAAGCCTCGGCCACCAAGCCCGCCAAGAAGACCGCTGCCGCCCTGCCTAAGGGCTACGCGCAAATGCGCGAGAGCTGGCTTCGGGTGGGCCCCAATGTGGCCCCGGAGTTCGACGAGACAGGGCGGCAAAAGCTTGTACTCTACACGCTCAACGGCCGCGAACGCGTGACGCTTCGCGTGAGTGCGGAGGGCGGATTCTCGGCGTCCGACCTTGCGGCTGCAGCGCAGTTGCTACGCTCTCCAGGCTCAGGCGCCACCCATCCGATTGAGCCGCAATTGCTGCAAACAGTGTACGCATTGCAAACGTATTTTGCGGCCCCCGAAGTGCGCGTAATCAGTGGCTACCGTATGCCCAAACACGGCGGCGGCTCCAACCATGGCAAGGGTCGTGCCTTGGACTTTGTGATCCCTGGCGTGCGCAACGAGGAGCTCGCCAGCTACGCACGCAGCATGGGGTTTAAGGGCGTCGGGACCTACCCGCTGAGCGGCTTTGTGCACGTGGATATCCGCGACCGCTCCTACTCGTGGGTGGATAGCAGCGCCCCGGGAAAGCGAAACCGCGAGCGCGGTGTGCTGGGCGATGTCGCCGCCGCCAGCGATGCCGCAGCGCGCGCGCGCGGCGAGAAGCCGCCCCCTCGGTACACCTTGAGCGCGCTCATGCCAGATCCGTCGGCGACGGCGCCCGAGAGCGATGTGCCTGACGATGAAGAAGACGGTGACGACGACGAGCTTGAGACGGCGCCGTAGATGAAACGACGCACGCCGCCCCCTACTTGGGCGGCAGGTCCACCACAGGTTTCGCCAGATCCATCACGCGGCCGGCACGCTCGATGCGTAAGCGTACCTCACCCGCGCCGCGCAGTGCTTCGAAGCTGCTCATTGCGTCGTCCGGGGTCGCAAGAGAGCCGCCGTTGAGCGCAACGAGCACGTCCCCAGGACGCACGTCGAACAGCAGCCAGAACGGCGCGTCGTCGTGGCCCAGCACCTGATAGCCGTAGACCTGACCGCCGCGGGTCACGGGCAGGTCAGCAAGCGTGAGGTGCTGCAGCGAAGCCCCCAAACCGGCGTCGATCACGGCGTTCAGCGCCCGGCGCGTCAACACGGGCGCGGCGGGCTCGGAGGCCGCCGCACTGCCCTTCGAGACCGGCGGCTTTGGCCTGGCGCCGCAGCCCGCAAGTACCAGCGCAACCACCACCAACAGATTCGCGGTCCTCATGGCTGCACCAGCAATCGGAACACATGGCCCGCAAGCTCGGCGGCCACCGCATCGACGCTCTGATGCCCATCGATGTGCACGATGTTGTCCTCGGGCATGTAGCGCTCGAGCTCCGTGTAGAAGCCACACAGGCGACGCTGCAAATCGCGTGTATCATACAGCTCCTCGGGCCCGCCCCGTAGGTCGCGACGCTCTTCCGCCACCTCCGGCGCCACATCCAAGACCAGCACCAAGTCGGGTCGACGCGCCCGCGCGTTGATACTGCGCACCCAGGGCATCACGTCCTCGGGCGCGCCTTCGCTGGTGAGGCTCTGATACGCCACGCTAGACGCGTCGTAGCGATCGCAAAGCACCAACTTGCCTTGCCGAAGCGCAGGTGTGATGTCGTTCTCTACGTGATCGGCGCGATCGGCCGCGAACAGGAGGGCCATCGTCTCCCACCCAAGCGGCCGGCCGCCAGGCGAGACCAGGCGATGGGTGAGCGCCTGCCGCAACATCGCGCCCACCGGGCCGGTGGAGGGCTCACGCGTGAGATGCACCGCCACACCGCGGGCCTCCAGCGCACGCTGCAACTGGTGCGCTTGGGTGGTCGTGCCGGCGCCGTCTACGCCCTCGATAACAATGAATTTGCTCATAGAATCACGTCTCCGATTTCACCTTAGGCCCAGCGCTCAAGGGGAGGGGTCGACCCCCAGTTCAAGATTGTCGATGAGGCGTGTGGTCCCAATACGAATGGCCACCGCAAGCAGCGCGCAGTCCGAGACATCTCCCTCGAGCAACGCCAAGCTCTCCGGGTCAGCCACGCTGACGTACTCGATGCTGCTTGCGATGGGTGCAATATGCACTATGGCCGCAGCACGAAGGGTTTCGGCGTCGCGCTCCCCCAGTTCAAAGGCTTGGTGCGCCGCGCGCAAGCCTCGTGCGATGCCCAATGCGCGGTCGCGTTCCGCGCCGCTGAGGTAGGCGTTGCGCGAGCTCATGGCCAAGCCATCGGGGTCCCGCACGGTGGGCGCGCCCACCACCTGCACCGGGAGAAACAAGTCCGCGACCATGCGGCGAATCACGGCAAGCTGCTGAAAGTCTTTGCGACCAAGGTAGGCACGGCAGGGGCCAACGGCGTGAAGCAACTTGTTCACCACGGTGGCCACGCCGTCGAAGTGCCCTGGGCGAAACGGCCCGCACAAAGTCTCACTCACTCCAGAGACATGCACCATTGTGCCTGCGCCCGTTCCGGTACTTGCCGGGTACATCTCGGCCACGTCTGGCGCGAACACCGCGGAGGCGCCTTGACCACGCAGGGTTTGCAGATCGCGCTCCAGGCTACGCGGGTACTTATGGAAGTCTTCGTTGGGGCCGAACTGCGTGGGGTTCACAAAAATGGAAACAACGACGGTTTGAGTTTCGCGCGCCGCGAGGTGCACCAGGCTGAGATGTCCGTCGTGCAGCATGCCCATGGTGGGTACAAAGCCCACAGTTCCCGACCCACGAGACGCCACAAAATGCGCGAGTTCGCGGACGGTTCGGAGAACAACGGGCTCTGTCATCGCCTGAGGCGGGATCATCGTGTGTTCACCACAACGATGTCACGCCCTTTCGACTCGGAATCACTCTTTTGGGGCGCGCGAATGTGGACGAAGTGAGGTGACGCACCGTACACTTTGTCCCGGACACTAGGACTCTCCGCGTAAGTCCAATCGAATGCCCCCACGGAGCCACACCGCGTGAAATTCTACTGCGACCAGTGCCACACCAAATACCAAATTGCGGACGAGAAAGTCGTCGGCAAGACGGTGCGCATGAAGTGTCGCAAGTGCGAGGCTCCCATATTGATTCGCGGTGCTGAGATCGGCCCGGGCGGGCCCGACAGTGTTGCATTTGACGCCAATTCGGGCGACCCGGTGGGCTGGCACGTAGCCGTCAATGGCGCGCCAGCGGGCCCCTTTCAGGTCGATGCGCTGCGCGCCATGGCGAGCTCTGGGCACTTGGATATTCAGGCCTTGGCATGGCGAGACGGCATGCCCGACTGGAAGCCTATTCCGGAGATTCCTGAGCTCTACGTCTTGCTTACCCGCGCTTCGCAGAAGCCTGGGCCGCCGCCCAACCCGTTTGAGCGTGCGGCCGCCGCGGCCCCACCAGCGCCCAAGCCGCTGGGCGCGCCACCGCCCAGCGGCAACACGCAAGCGCTGCTCGCGCAGCAGGCCGAGATTGCGCGACAGCAAGCGCAAGCGCAGCAGGCACGCGAGCAAGCAGAGCGCGCACGCCTAGACCTCGAAGTTCAGCAAGCCGACCTGCAGCGCCAGCGCGCACACGCCGATCTGGCGCAGCAACAACAGCAGGCAAAACTCGCGCGCGAACAGGCCGAGTTTGCGCGTCAGCAAGCGCAAGCCCAGCTTGAGCAACAGCGGCAGCAGGCCAAGTTCGCAGCCGAGCAAGCGGAGTTCGCACGTCAGAAGTCGCTTTCTCCGGTGATGGCGGCCGACGCAAACGCTGCGCACGTGGGAGCCATGTTTGCTCCGTCGCGCAGCCCTTCCACGGTGGATTCTGCTAGTGAATTCTCTGGCAATCATCCGCTTGCGGCTACGGCTCTTGCCAACTTCGCACCCAACGGCGTGCCCATGCCCAAGGGCGTCGCGCCGGGCGCGATGGTCTCGTCGTCGGCGGTGATCAATCCGCCCTCGTCCTACATCGCAAACTCCGCGCAGTTGCCACTCAACTCGTCGGGCAAGAACGCGGTGATCGGATTGCTGGGCGTCGGCGTGGTGCTGCTCATCGGCGCGGTTGGGTACTTGGCAACACGCAAGACCGAGCCCCAAGTGGTCGAGAAAATCGTGAACGTGGAGAAGGTCGTCGAGAAGCTCGTCGAGGTACCTGGCGCGGCGGTGGCCGCCAACTCGCCCACCAGACGCTCCAGCACCGGCGGCGGCGGAGCGCAGGCCCCCACGACGCCCAAGGACCCGCCAAAGACGGGCACCAAGCTCAACCTTGGTGACCTCGGCGGCGGCCCTGGAGGCCCTTCCGCCGGGCCCTCCGCCGGAACAGGTGGCAGCGGTGGTGGGCTCTCAAGCTCCGACGTGCAGCAGGTCGTCGCAGGGCGCGGCGCCAGCATGAAGCGACACTGCATCGAAAAGAGCAGCGGCGGCTCCGGCACGAGCAAAGTAGTGGCGCACCTCGTCGTAGGCCCCGGGGGCAACGTGCAATCCGTACGAACCGACGGCAACGACCCAGATATGGGCCGCTGTGTCGAGGGGCAGATCAAGGGCTGGCAATTTCCGCCGCCCGGGAGCTCCACCAACGTGGACATTCCCTTCACGTTCGTCAGGCAATAATACGCAACTCTTGCGCGGTCGCGGTCGAGTGGGTGCGTCATGGCATTCCCACTCTACATCTCCGTTGGTCACAACCTGGTCGCTACGCGGGCACTTGCTGAGTCTCGCTTTCGGGTCGCACTTGTAGGCACACGCGAGCCCTCCGAGGAAGCGCGCGCTTGGACGCGACGCACCGCGCGGCGCCTGGCAGAAGTCGGGGCCGTTGTGGTCTCTGGAGGCGCTGTGGGGATTGATGCGGCCGCGCACGAGGGCGCTTTGGACGCGGGCGGCACCACGTGGTGCGTGCTGCCATGTGAGCCTGGCCACTTGTATCCACCCACCAATCACGAGCTGTTCGAGCGCATTGAGGCCAGCGCCGGCGCGCTCATCTGGGAGGCAGACGCCTCCCCGCACATTGCCAAGAGTGTTTTTCATCAGCGAAACGCACAGATAGCCGCGCTCTGCACGCATCTCATTTTGGTACGCGGCGGCCCGCAGTCCGGCGCGCTGGGCGCGGTCGGGTCGGCGCTGAAGCTGGGCCGGCACAGCTTTGCGCTAAGCGCGGCCCCCTGGGAGCGCGGCGCCGAGGCCTGCCGCGAGGCGCTCAAGTTGGGCGCACTGGACCTGCGGGGCGATGCCGACATGGAGGCGCTGTTTGGTCTGCTCCCCCTCCCGCCTGAGCATAGCGACTCAGCCGACCAGCTCACCCTCTCGGCGGGGCTTGGGCCGGTGGCGCCCCCCTTCGACACATCCGATCCCGTGCAATCTGCATTGGCTACCGGGCCACTTTCACTTGAGAATTTGCTCGTTCGTACGGGTCTGGGCCTAGCCCCCCTCGCAATGCGACTCTTGACGCTTGAGGGTGAGTGCGTAGTAAAGGACCCCCTCTCCGGTCTGTATCGGCTTGTTCGGCGCTTTTAGCCGGCCGGCTCCGTGTCTGTCCCTCTCCCCTCACGAAAGTAGCAAAACCAAATGGCCAAAACCCTTGTGGTCGTGGAGTCGCCTGCCAAAGCGAAAACGATCAAAAAGTACCTGGGGCCAGGATTTGAAGTGCTTGCGTCCAAGGGTCATGTGAAGGACTTGCCCAAGAGCGGCAAAGACGTCATCGACATCGCCAAGGGGTTTAAAGAGCGTTACGAGGTCATTGAGGGCAAGGAGAAGATCCTGGCCGAACTCAAGGCGGCCGCCAAAGCCGCCGACTTTTTGGTGCTCGCAACCGACCCAGATCGCGAAGGCGAGGCCATCGCCTACCACCTGGCGGACGAGCTCAAGTGCAAAGGCCCCACCAGCCGCGTCGAGTTTCACGAGATCACCAAGGCCGGCGTCAAGCGCGGCATAGACAACCCACGCGACCTGGACGAAAACCTGTACGACGCGCAACGCTGCCGCCGCGTGCTCGACCGCATCGTGGGCTACGACGTCTCAAGCCTACTCTGGAAGAAGCTGGCCTTTGGCCTCTCGGCCGGCCGTGTCCAAAGCGTCGCCTTGCGTCTGATCGTAGACCGTGAGCGAGAGATTCAAGCCTTCGTTCCCGTCGAGTACTGGAATATGGGCGCGCACTTGGTGACCGACCCCTCATCTCGTTTTGCCTTCCTGTCGCGGCTGTCGCACAAGGACGGAAAGCGCATCGAGGTTGTCGAAGGCAAGACGGCCGGAGCCGT
>JAYWGI010000132.1:0-2805 GCA_043779025.1 Myxococcales bacterium | reverse complement strand
GCCAGTGGAGGACATAGCGCGTCGCCGTGCGCTCGCCTACGCCTGGTAGGCGCGTAAGCAACTGAACGACACGGCGTACGCTGGCCTGGTTCACGCGTTCGCTCTAGCGACGTTTTTTGGAAGCATCGTTGCAACGGCGGCGTACCAAGCCGCCTGCCACCAGACCTACGGAAAGCGCGATGAGTCCAGCACCGTTGGATGGGCTAGTGCTTGGAGTCGTAGAACATCCACTCTTTGCGTCCGTCGCAGGCGCGACCGGAATCACCGTGGCAGGCGTCGCGGCGCAGCTACCAATCGAGACGTTCTTCGAAGAGCAAGTCTGCGCCGCGGCGCAGCCATTGCCACCGACGCCGCGACAGCCTGGAGCGCAAGCGCCGGTCGCCGCATCGCACACATTGCCGCTGGTGCTTCCCCCGCATTCGGCGTCCGACGCACATGGCGGGCCACATTTGCTCGCCGTGCACTCGTTGCCGCGACACTCCTCCTTCTTCGAGCAAGCGCCGCCGTCGGCGCGGCCACACTTGTCACCATCGCATACGCCCCCGCGGCACTGTGCGGCTGCGGTGCAGTCCGATGCGTTCTTTAGGCCGCAGGTGTTGTCGGTGTCACATCGACCCGACTCACAAAGGTCGACGCCTACCTTGCCGGTGCACGCTGCGCCTCGGCTTGCGGGAATAGCCGTGCCGTTGGCGAGCTTGGGTTTGCACTTGCCTGACACCGTGGTGCCCGATGCGCCCTCACACCAGCCACCGGTGCAGTCCGCGTCAACGAAACAACCCGTCGTGCATGCGCCCGTCGGCACATCGCAGGTGACGCCCGCGTGCGTCGGATCTTTGCCACCAGCGGCCGTCAAACAGTCGGCATCCATGGTGCACTTACCGCAGGTCCCCATGTTTGCGGCTCCGGGCTTGGTGCTGCAGTAGGGGTTGGCGCTAGCGCAAGCAAGGCCCGCTAGGCCATTGTCTACGGAGCAGGTGCTGCAAGCACCTGTGTTCGCACCTGTCTTTTCGCAAACTGGTTTTGCGTCACCACAAACGAGCGTCCCGCTTTCACCCTTGCTGGCATTGCATGCCCCGCAAGATGAAATTGCATTCGCGCCGGCGCCTGTGGTCACGCACAGGGGTGTGGCTCCAGTGCATGCGGTATGCACGGATGTGATGGGCGCGAAGTAAGCATCGTCGGGACACTCTGTAGCGGCTGCGTCCAGCTTCACGACGAATACATCGCCGAACTGCGCGGGCGCCGTGGTGAAGTACTCGCCGGCGGCCCCGGACCCCGTGTAGTTTGCAAGCTTAAGGATGAAAGCATCAGCCGCCACGTCGGTGCCGCCGGCCCCCGTCTCGTAGGCTTTGAGGTCTTGTGGGGTGACGGTGAAGTGGGCCTTGGTGAACATCCATCCCGTTCCACGAGCGATGTTGACCGCAGATCCGTAGGCCGCTTGTTGGGCAGCGATGTCTGCGAGCACGGTGTTTGGTGTCGACACGGGGCCCTCCGCGCGCGGGTCGGATGCCGGCTTGTCCCGCGTGGCGGGGTCGGCGCGGTTGTTGCTTCGGGCCCAAGGCGAGTAGCCATCGGAGGCGCCACCGCCGGCGAGCGCGAGCCAGTGCTCGCGGTACACGGATGAGCGATAGCCTCCAGCAGCAACACGGGTGTCAGAATAGCCTACCGATTTTTTTATGTAGTTTACACCAACAGCAGGAGATGAGCCCGCGGCGCCGCGCACCCAAGCCGCCACACAGTACTTGTCACCCATGGCAGCAGCGACAGCGTTAGCACCCGTAGTGAAAACGCGGCCGCCAACCGAAGCTTTGCCCTTGCCCGAGCCCTCTTCCAGGAAACTACCTGCGCAGCTGGTCGGGTCGGCTGCAGGGGCAATCAGCGACATCGCCGCGCCTGCTGTAGCGCCCGTGTCCTGAAAATACACATCGCCACCGGCATTGGGCCCTGTGGTGCGCCAGCTGGTCGTCCCACTCTCCCAATTCTCTTTAAATACGACCGTCTGCGCAGATGCGGCCGACGCAACGAGCACGAGGCTCGCGAACAAAGAGATACGGTGTGTGGAGCTCATGGGGGTCATTCCTTTGGAGAGAGTCGAACATGTCGAACGCGCGCGCGCAAGAGTTCAGCAGCCCGTAGTACGAGCGGATGTTCCTCGGCTGCTTTGCGTGATGCGAGTTCGACCGCATGACGCCCACGCGCATCACGCTCAGCCAGCGAAGTCGCAGTTTCTTTTGGGGTGAGATGTGACACCACATTCACTCGCGCCGTATCGCCCCAAAGTTCGGTTGCCGCAGCGGCAAGCTGGGATTTCCCGAGCTCATCGATACCGGACCCCAAGAACGACCCTTGCGGAAATGCCAGGACCACGCACGCGACGTCTACCTCGGCGATCCAGGCGTTCTCGACGGCCGATGCAAGCACCGGCGCATCTCTTCGGACCACATCGACAAGCGCCCGAACGCGCAGTTCGTCGGCCTCGCATAGCTCTTTGCCAAACTCGACGAACTCAGGGGCCTTGGGGCCCTGATGCGCGACATTGGCGAGGGACGCCAGTGATCCGACGCTGTCCGTGCCGCTCGCACCCCGCATCGCCTCGTCGCCCCAACGCGCCTCGGGTGGCATCTCGAAGTGCGCTCCTTGGGGCGTCTCGCTTGCACCCTTCTGTAAAGTGCGCGGGTCGCGCAGCGCTGCGGCCTGCGTCGGTTTCGCGATGGTGTTCTCATCCAGCATGGGAGGAGCCGCAAAAGGCGAGTTCGCCTGGCTCGTTGCACGTTCGGCGATACGTTCGAGCCGCCGCATTGGAGC
>JAYWGI010000131.1:0-2830 GCA_043779025.1 Myxococcales bacterium | reverse complement strand
CCGTGGCGGCGTTTGGCGTTGCGACCATCGCCTTTGCCTACTCACGCTCGTTCTGGCTCTCGACGGCGATGCTGATGCTCTTGGGCGTGTTTGACATGGTGAGCGTGGTCACGCGCTCCACGCTTGTGCAGTTCGGTACGCCTGCTGAGCTCCGTGGGCGCGTGAGCGCGGTTAGCATGTTGTTCATCATCACCTCCAACGACTTGGGCGAGGTGGAATCTGGTTTTTTGGCGGGCTGGCTCGGCACGGTCCCCTCGGTGGCCATCGGTGGCGTGGGCACACTGGTTGTCGTCGCGCTGTGGGCCTGGTGGTTTCCGGAGCTGCGCCGCTTTGCTTCGCTGGATGCGCCCGTGACCGCAAACGCGTCTTTGGACGCAAACAAGGCAGCCTGATAAGCTCCGGCGCCATGACGAGCATGATCCCCAAGCCCACCATTCGCGTTCTGCTGCTTGAGGGCATTCACGCGTCGGCGGCCGAGATGCTGCGCGGCGAGGGCTACGAGGTGGAGTCGCTGCCGAGCGCGCTCAAGCATGAGGACTTGATGGCGCGCATGGCAAACATCGAGGTGCTGGGCATTCGTAGCAAGACGCGCGTGACGGAAGACTTGATTGCCGCGGCGCCGCACCTGCTCGCGGTAGGTGCATTCTGCATTGGTACCAACCAGGTCGATTTGCACGCGGCCAAAGTTGCCGGGGTGTCCGTGTTCAACGCGCCGTTCTCCAACACGCGCAGCGTGGCCGAGCTGATCATCGGCGAGCTTGTGTGTTTGGCGCGCCAGCTGGGCGACCGCAGCCGCGAGGTGCATGCCGGCGTGTGGAAAAAAGTGGCGGCCGGTTGCCACGAACTGCGCGGTAAAACACTGGGTATCGTAGGGTATGGCCATATCGGTTCGCAGGTCGGCGTGCTCGCCGAGGCGATGGGCATGCGCGTCATCAGCTATGACATTCGCACCACGATGGCCATTGGCAACGCACGCCCGAAGGACACGCTGGGAGAGCTCTTGGCGGAGTCCGATTTCGTGACGCTGCACGTGCCCGAGACGCCCCAAACCAAGAACCTGATCGGCGCGGCCGAGCTCGCACAAATGAAGAAGACGGCGCACCTGCTCAACGCGAGCCGCGGCACGGTGGTCGACGTGGACGCGCTCGCGGATGCGCTTCGCTTGGAGCGGCTCGCAGGCGCCGCCATCGATGTGTTTCCGGAGGAGCCTGAGGCCAATGGGCAAACCTTCACATCGGTGCTTCAGGGCTTGCCCAACGTGCTGCTCACCCCGCACATTGGCGGCTCCACGGCCGAGGCCCAAGCCGCCATCGGCCGCGAAGTCGCTACGAGCTTGTGCCGATACGTAGCACTCGGCACCACCGCGCAGTCTGTGAACTTTCCGAACCTCGAGCTTGCGCAAGCGCCGGGTACGGAGCGTGTGCTAAACGTGCACAAGAACGTCCCCGGCGTGCTCCGCGACATCAACCGCATCGTGTCCGAGCGCGGCGCCAACATTCGCGCGCAGCTCTTGGGCACCGACGCCGACACGGGCTACCTTATCATGGACATCGACGACCAAGTGGCCAGCCAGGTGGGCGCCGACATCGCCCAGCTCGCGACCAGTGTGCGTACGCGGGTGGTGGCCTGATGCGCTCGTTTCTGGCCTCGGTGCTTGGTGTCTTGGTGCTTGCGGCAGGGCCGGGCTGCAAGCCTGAGCCTGAGGTGGCGGCCGGGGAGCGGTACGGTGAAGACCCCGACGCGCTTGGCGCCGAACCTGAGGCGTTCGCATCCTTCGCAGGGCCACAGCGCGTTCTTAACCTGCGCGCCTACGAGGGGCAGGTGCGGCAGCTCACAACCGACGACCCGGAAGGTCGGTTCGTTGAGGGCGCACGCGTGCAAGCGTATCGGCGCTTCTCGCAAAACGAGGTCGACATGCTGCTTGTCGCCGACGTCGATACGCTACAAACCGCAGCGCTGCCAAGCGACTGGATGTCCGTGCATTCTACACCCGCAGTTCCCGCGACGTCGCGTCGGGAGCGGCTGGACGCGACCTTCCGTTCCACGAACACGCCCGTGTCTCAAGTCTCTCGCAGTTCGGCCCCGGGGCATACGCGCGTGGCGCTCACGGTGGACATGTGTCAGTCGCAGCGGCCCTGGGAGCGCGGTTTTTTTGAGTGGGCGATCAACGAGGGCGTGCGCCGCCGCGGCCCGCTGGCCATCAACATCGCGATGACAGGGATTTGGGCCCGCAAGCACGCAGCGGAGTTCGCGCAGTTGCAAACATGGCGCAGCAGCGGTGCGCTGCGCGTCACATGGGTCAATCACAGCTTTCGGCATCCACTTCATTGCGTAGGGGCCGTGTGCAGCTTTCTGACATCACCTAACGAGAACGTTGCGTCCGAGGTGCTTTCGGAAGAGGTGGACTTGCTTGCGCGCGGCGAGACGCCGTCGCTATTCTTTCGGTTTCCCGGTTTGGTGCACAACGCACGCACTGTGGCGCAGGTCTCTGCGCTCGGGCTCTACACCACGGACGCTGATGCATGGATCGCCAAGGGTCAGCCCCTGCACGATGGGGCCATTATCCTGCTGCACGGCAACGGCAATGAGCCCGCCGGCATCACACGCTTTATGCGCGCCATGGAGGGCCCATGGTCGGCCGCGCTTCGGGACAAGACTTTGGAGTTTGTAGCGCTCTCGGACTTCTAAATCGCGCCGATCGCGCGCGTTGCCGCTACAAAATCTTGCCGGGGTTCAAAATCCCCTTTGGGTCCAACGCGGCTTTGAGCGTGCGCATTACGGCGAGCTCTGTCTCACTGCGTGTATAGTGCAATGCCGCGCGCTTGAGCAG
>JAYWGI010000130.1:0-2846 GCA_043779025.1 Myxococcales bacterium | reverse complement strand
GCGCGCGTCGCATCCGCAAAGCCGGCAATGGGCATGCGCACCGGAGCGCGGTTCGCCTCCTCCGCACGTCCTAGCAAGGCGCGACAGCTACGCTCGCGGTGAAGCTCAAAGACAGCGGTGAGCAACAACGCGCCAGCGAACACCGCAATCACGCGCGGCCGCCAATTTGCGCGCAGCGTGCTCGACGCCGCGACAGGGGTGTCGCTCACGTAAGGTCACGTTTGGAGAAAACCCACGAGGCAACGACGAGCGCAAAAACACTGTATGCCGCGGCAAGCCCTAGAGCCACCCACACGTAGCTGGCGTACGAATACATATCGTCGGTTCCCAGTAAAATGCTTCGGCTAGGCGCATAGAGCTGCATATTTGGGAGAACTGGGGCGAGTGCTGCGCCAGCTGCGGCTGCGGGCGCGCCCACTTGGCGCGCGGACATATGGGCCAAGGTGTCTGCGTTGCGCCCTGCGATCCAAATTCCCGCAGTCATGAGACCCGTAATGGCCGGGCGGCTGAACGAGGAGAACAGAACACCGATGGCAAGCAAGATGGCGCCCTCTTGCAGTGTCAGCACGGCCGCATGAAGCAACAGTGTCGCCTCCTCTGTGAGTGGTGAAGCAAACGCCCACCCCGCCCCCAAAAGCAGCACGCCTGCAACCAACCACGACACGTCGGGCGCACGACGCATTTGCCTACGTGCGGTCCACACAGAGAGCCCCGTAAGCGCGCATGCCGCTGCAATAGCAAGCGCCGAGGCCCCTGCCACCAGCGCCAATACCAGGAGGGACACGCCCGTCCCGACCAGCGAAAATACCGCGATCAAAATCCATGCACCGGCCCATTTCCCCAGCAGCACCTCGTAGCGTGCAACAGGACGGGCCAGCACAGGGAACAGCGTTCGTTGCTCGACATCGCGATGCAGCGAGGTCGCCATAAACACCACCGCCGCCAGGCCGGAGAACAAACTCACCGAGGCGGCGGCGGTGTCTGCGAGCACACGCAATTGCTCTCGAATGGCCAGTTGACCGACGAGTGCACCCACGACGGCGGAGGCAGCCAACGCGGCTAGAAGTCCCAACAGCAAGCGTGCACGCACCCCTTCGCGAAACGTGTTCCAGCAGAGCGCATTGAGTCGGTGCAGCATTCTTTCTTTGGCTCCTACAGGCTCGTTACCTACCTGAACTTTCGCCGAGACTCACACCAAAAGTCGCAAGTCAGGGCCCAAGCTGATAGCTAGACTATTGCTGGGAGGCTGCAAATCACCGTCGATCATGAAGTGCAGTGGCGTTGTGACGCCTTCTATTCTCATCTGATCACACAGGTGCTCAGTGGCAATGTGCGAAGGAAACGGCAGTCCACGTAGCACAGCAGGCAGGCAGGCGGGAATGCGCCACGCGTCGCCGTGAAGCACCATGGCGCGGAAGGCATCGCTCTGGGCCTGTGCGCCATGAAAGGGCTTAAACCCCAATCCGATCTGATCGACCGTCGCAGCACCCACGGTGAAGGCTTCATAGGTTCGTGACGCGCCCTGCCCTACGGTGACAGCGACGGCGTCTCGTGCAAGAATGGCTGTGGAAGACAAACCGATGCACTCCGCAAGCACCGCGCCCAGCGTGCGTGCACCTTCCAAGGGCGTTGGGTCCCCGCTGCGCTCATAGTGCTCCAAAAATCGGTACATCACCCCGGTGCCAAAAAGAAATCCGTGGTGCACGCCGGTATCCGATTGAACACGCAGAAGCGGTCGTTGCACTTCCTGCGCGCGGCCAAGAACCGCAATCCGTGCGAGCTCCTCGGGCTGGGCATGCGGAAGTCCTAACGCGTTGCACACCGTGTTCATGGTGCCGCCGCGAAGGAACCGCACGCGTGGGAGTGGTGCCTCGCCGTACGCTGCGATGGCTGCATCTAGTGCGAGGCGGTGCGTGCCATCCCCTCCGAGCACGAACAAGGTGTCGACGTCGCTCGCCCTGCAGTTCGTGAGCGCCTCGCGCATCTCTGCGAGCGTTTGGGTACCGTAGCTGCGGGAGGTTGCGGGCAGCGCCGTGAGAACGCGCGCCGGGAGCGACGTGTCTTTTCGAGTTCTACGGCTTCGAGCCGAATAGATGAGTGCTGCAAGCATAAGCGCCAGTGTTGCTCCTTCTGCCGCTCTTGGCTAACTTCGCGCGCGACCCATGATGATTGCCGATGCGCTCCAGTCCTTGTTTGCCGAAGCCCCTCTACGTATCGCGCATCCGCATCGGGACGTACTTCGCGTGACAGGGAAGGACAGTGCGCGTTGGCTCCAGGCGCTGGTGACGGCGGATGTCCTCTCAATGCCAACTGGCGCACAATGCTACGCCCTGCTTCTAGAGAAGAAGGGGCGCATCGTGGCCGACCTTTACATGCAGCGCACCTTAGAGGGATACGATCTCTCGATTGCTCAAGAGGTGTTCGAAAACGTAGAGCAAGTGTTTGAGCGCCACATTATCATGGAAGACGTCGAGCTCACGCGCGTTGAATTGGGGGTTCTTATAGAGACGTTTGAGGCTGTTGCAGTGTCGGGCGGGAAGTATCCGCGAGGTCGCGCGGCTGCTTGTTTTACGTGGGAAACCAGCGACTCATCGGCGTTGGATGCAACCTCGCCAGAGGGGCGTGGTGTTCGCGCTGTACTCGGGGTGCCCGCGTTCGGCGTGGAGTTCGACACGCGAGACTACCCCCAAGAAGCGGGGTTCGGCGTGCCGGAGGTATCGATGTCCAAGGGCTGCTACTTGGGTCAAGAGGTTGTGTGCATGATACAAATGCGCGGTTCCGTGTCACGCGCACTGCATGTCGTGACGTTCGAGCAGCAAGCGCCAGTGGGTGATCTGAAAAATGGC
>JAYWGI010000129.1:0-7875 GCA_043779025.1 Myxococcales bacterium | reverse complement strand
TGTCGCGCCCCTTGGCGAGCGTCATGCAAGCCCGCTTGCGCGAGGTGCTGCGGGTAGACCTTCGGGACGCGCTCGCCGAATTGAAACAGCCCGTGCTGTACCTGCGTGGCGCCGAGGATCGCTTGATCGGAGGCCGCGGTCTAAAGACGCTGGCAGCCGTGCCGCGACTCACAACCCGCACGGTCGCCACGGGGCACTTTATGGCGCTCACGGAACCCGAAGCGTGCACCCGCGAAATCGTATCGTTTTTGTCTCTCCACGATTGATGAGGCGCGCGAAGGCGGATAGCGTTTCGTCCCCCATGACCGAATCCAATCTTTCCGCCGGCGCAGCAGTCACCCCTACGGGCGGCGCCGCCATTCTCGCGCCCATCAGCGCCTTCCCAAACGGTGTGCCAGGCAATGCCATGGTGCTCATTCCACTCGACCCTTCCGGCAAGCCCATCGAGAAGCAAATCGTCGACGGCCCCGTGGCCATTACGATGGAGGAAGTGTGGAAATTGCTTGGATTTAACGGCCCTGCGGTGCAAGTGCAAGACGACGAAGGTCGCCCCATCGCCATCGGCCTTGAGGACCTTTTGGGTGGGCTGGACAAGCACTGGACCGAGAACCCCAGCGACGGCGACCGCGCCCGCTTGTATGCCCAAGAGCTCATCAAGTATGGCCGCAACGAGAAGGCCGAAACGGTTCTCGCCAAGCTGGTCGCGAACGGCGGCACAGGCGACGACTGGATGGCTTTGGGCGTCACCCAGTTGGCGCAGGAGAAGTGGGAGAAGGCCGAAGGCACACTTCGCGGCGCACAGAACCTGCTGAAGGACAACCCCTACCCCTCGTTGCACCTCGCACGCGCCGCCAAGGGCAAGGGCGATCGCGCCACCGAGCGCAGCATGATCGAGCGCGCGCTAGAGCTCGCACCCAACGCGGTAGACGCGTGGGCCTACTTGTTCGAGAGCGCGAAGGAACAGAGCAGCGAGGCCGAAGCGATTGCAGCGGTGGAAGCCTTGGCCGCCAAGCCTGCCAACGAAAAAACCGCGGCGCCTTACATCGCCCTACAGGGGTTCTTTGCGGCCGAGGATGCAACCAGGGAGACCGCCATCAGCTACGCCAAAAAAGGTGTAGCTCGTACGCCTGGCGACCCACTCGCCTTGTTGGTGCTTTCTGCACTCTACGGTCAGTCCGGCCAGCTTGTGGAAATCGTCACGCTGCTGGCACCTCACGAGGCGTTGATGCAGCGCGACGTGCGTCTGGCGCACAATTACTTTGAAGCACTGTGGCAAAGCAAAGACATGCCCAAAGTCACCGCGTTGCTCAACAAGCTCGCTACGTCGCCAAGCAAGGAGGTGAAGCAATTCGCCATCGAGCGTTCGCGTGCGATCTCCCAGATGATGCAGAACCAGCAGCAGCCGAGCTGAGATTCGCTCAGCAAGACCGCTAGCGTCCCATCAAAAATGCAGCATTTTTGATGGGACGCTGTCTTTTTGTGCGCAGTACAAGGCCCCGACGCGCGCGGTACGGTATAGTTGCGGGTGATGATTCCGGCTGAGTCCGAGCCGATACGTATGCTCGGTCGCTACGCGATCCACGACGCCATTGCGTCTGGAGGCATGGCGACCGTTCACCTTGCACGCCTTGAAGGCGCGGCGGGATTCGCGCGCACGGTGGCCATCAAGCGCTTGCATGCGCAATTCGCCGCCTCACGGGAGTTCGTGGACATGTTCGTGGACGAGGCCCGCCTCGCCGCACGCATCCGACACCCCAATGTCGTGCCTACCCTCGATGTCGTCAGCACCGACGACGAGCTATTTCTCGTCATGGAGTACATCGCCGGCGAATCGCTCTCGCGCATCGCGCGGCGCATGCGGGAGCGCAATCAACGCATCCCCTTTCGCATTCTTACGGGCGTGATGTCGGGCGCACTCCACGGCCTACACGCGGCGCACGAAGCCAAAGATGAACGCGGCGCACCTCTGGGGATCGTCCATCGCGACATCTCGCCGCACAACATTCTGCTTGGCTCCGACGGGGTCCCGCGCGTCCTGGACTTCGGCGTTGCAAAGGCCGCCGGGCGCCTTCAGGACACCCGCCAAGGCCAGCTCAAGGGTAAGCTCTCCTACATGCCGCCCGAGCAACTCTGCGGCGGGGACGTGTCGCGCCAGTCCGATATCTACTCCGCAGGCGTGGTGCTTTGGGAGCTCATCGCGGGCATGAAGCTCTTTTACGGCGAGAACGAAGGCGCCATTGTGGCCGCTGTGCTCAAGGGCAGCATCCCGCCGCCCAGCCAATGTGTGACCAGCGAGATGGACGGCCCTACCACCACCGGCGAACTCGCCGCACGTCTGGATGCTTGCGTGCTCCGCGCACTCAACACGGACCCCAAGCTGCGCTACGCCTCTGCGCGCGAATTTGCAGTTGCTCTAGAGAACTGCATCGCGCCCGCCACCAGCTCTCAACTTGGAGAATGGGTGGAAAGCGCGGTGGGCGATGTGCTCGCAGAACGCGCGCGCCGTGTGGCGCAGATTGAATCCGCAGCGGCTGACTACACGGAGCAAGCTGCAGCCGGGCACTCCAGTGTCATGGCAATGCGCACGGCGCAGCAGTCCGCCGCGCCAGGCCGAGATTTGACGTCACCGCGCGGCTCGGCTCCCGGTGGTTCTGGAGTAAGTTCCTCCTCGTCGAGCCGGCTTGTGGCGCGCCAGCAAGGGAGTTCACCGAGCAACAGCTCATCGCTGGGCTCAGCCGTTCTGTCTGCGCCTCCTCCTACGCCGCGTAGGCGCTGGGCCTTGCTTACAGTTCCGGTTGCGCTGCTCGCTGGCGCCGGCGTTTGGTGGAACATCCACCGCACACCGACGGCCGCCGCCGTCGAGCCGGCGTCAAGACCGGCGCAACTCGACCCAGTTCCTCCCCCTGTTACTGTCGTCCCGCCGGTCATTCTCGCTCCGCCCGTCCTCGCGATAGCGCCCCCGGATGCCGGGTCGCGCGTCTCCCAGCCCGAGCTTCCCCAGCCGCCCCGCAAGTGCTTGCCCGGCATGGCTTGTTACCGAAGCACCATCAAGACCACGCCTGCAGTCGACTGCACGGTAAAGTTTCGGATGGAAAATGGCGTAAAGCGTTGGAAGCCGGAGTGTATGAAGTAAGCTGTGGACGAACCATGACGCTGCGCTCCTCCAACTACGTCCTGATTGCTGCCTCGTTGGTACTCGTATCCTCTGCGCAAGCGGCGGGGCCTAGACCAGTGCGGCCTGCGAAGTCGGACCCGACGGCCTGCCTCAAGTCGTCGGAAACAGCGCAGTCCTTGGAGAACGCGGGCAAGCTTTTGGAGGCGTCCGCTGCGTTTACCGAGTGCGCCCAAACCAAGTGCCCGGAGGTCGTGGCGTCGGACTGCTCGACGGCGCTGGAGCGTTTGAAGTCGCGTATCCCGACACTTTCGTTGCGCGTACAGAACTCTGCGCATCAGGACATCTTGGGCGCACGCCTTAAGCTAGATGGCGTATCTCAACCCGATGCTCTCAAAGGGACTCCTGTTCCCGTCAATCCCGGCAAGCATGTGCTCAAAGTGGAGGCCGACGGATACACTGAGGACACACGCGACGTCCTCGTTGCCACGGGAGAGCAAGCGCGCGTGATTGCGATCGTTCTCGCGCGACCAGACGAGAGCATTCCGATTCCGGGAAAGCCATCGTCTGGTGGGGCAGGCGCTGGGCCTTGGGTGGTCATGGGCGTCGGCGGGGCCGGCATGGCGGTAGGCGCAGTGCTTTGGGCGACGTCACCCGCACTGCCTGCGAGTTGCAATGGCTCTAGCTGCGCGCCAGCCGACGTAGAGGCCGCCCAAAAGCACGACGACGCGGCGACCTTGGGACTTCGGGTACTCGCGTCGGGCGCACTGGTGACAGCCGGTGGTCTCGTTTGGTACCTCGCCTCTCCCACCGGCAGCGATCAGGCAAGCCTGCGCCTCGAGCCCAGCTTGCAGATGGGCGGCGGCTTCAGTGGCCTGCGTGCGGTGGGGCGCTTTTAGTTCGAATCCATGACTCCCAAAGAACTAAAAAAAGAGCTTACGGCTCGCGGTTTACTCGTCTACCGCACGCTCGCCGATGGAGTAGCCCTCGCCGAGTATGAACGAGAGAATTTGCTGGTGGATGCGGGCATTCGAGTTCTGGCCGTACCCGACTTGGGTCTGGAGATTCGCTTCCGCGTCGAGCAACATGCCTTCCCCGGCGAGCCTGATCCCAAGCTCTACGAGCGCGCTCGCAAACTTGCACAGCAGGCCCGCTTGTTTGGCCTACTTGAATGCCATGTGGAGCGCACACCGCAGCCCAGCGCCTCAGACCCCGAGCGCGTCATGGACACGTTTTTCGATGTCGTCTACCGAAGCGTGGCAAGCGATCTCGACCAACTTGTGGCCCATGCCAAGCAAGCCTTGGCAAGCCCGCGTAGCTTGGGCGGCTGAACAACGTATTGCGGCGTAGCGGCCGGGCCGTCTTCGGTGGTAACGCTGGGCGCCTCATGTTGCCCATTTTCAAAAGCAAAGGCGCTCAAAACACAATTTACGGCGCGTTGATACTCGTGATGAGCGTTGGTCTGGTGGTGACCATGGCGCCAGGGGGGCGCGACGGCAGCAAAGCCACGCTCTCGACCGAATGCGTCGCGCGCGTGTACGGCACATGCATCACGCCTCGAGCTCAGAAAGTATATATGCGCTTTGCACGCATTTCTCAGCAGGGAGAAAGCATGGCAGGCATGGGCGATCAGGTTCGCAAAGCCGTGGTCGATGGTTTGGTCGAACGCGAACTCCTGGTACGCGAAGCAGGCCGCTTGGGGCTGTCCACCACCGACGAAGAACTGCAGAGCTGGTACGCACGCGGTCTGGTGCACTTTAGCCCCCCTGCCGAATCTGCGGGCTCGCAAAGCGCGAGCATGCTCACCCCTGCTCCTATCGTGATGCAGAACTTCAACAACTCGAAGACCAAGGAGTTCGACCCAAAAACCTTCAAGCGTTTTGCCGACGCGATGATGGGCTCTATGGATGGCTTCAACGAGTGGCAAAACCGCGAGCTCTTGGCCGCCAAAGTGCGCGATGCTGTCGAGGCCCCAGTGCGGATCTCCGACGAAGAAGCCTGGGACGGTTATGCGCGTGAGAAGTCCACGGCCACGCTGTCGTATGTGCGCGTGAAGGATAGCTTCGTGGCTCAGCATATGGTGCAAATCACGCCGGCGGAGGTGGCCACGTACCTGAAGGATCACGCCGCTGAGGTCGATGCCGCCGCGAAGAAACAAGAGGACGATAACGCGCCCAAAGCGGAGCGCATTCGTCACATCCTGATATCCGTAACCCCTGAGTCCAGCCCCGAGGAGCGCGGCAAAGCCAAGCGCTTGCTCGCGGAGGCTTGGGGCAGGCTGAAGAGCGGCGAGACCTTCGCAAGCGTCGCGCGCTCCATGAGCTCGGATCCTGGCTCGGGTAAAAAGGGCGGCTGGTACACCACAGCGGACCTCGAGCAATTTGTGCCAGAGTTCAAAGATGCCGCCAAAGCCCTCAAGGCGGGTGAGCGCACAAATGGAGCTGTGGAGACGCAGTTTGGCTGGCACATTTTGGAGCGCGACGACGAGTCCAAAAAGGATGCATTGCTCAAGCAATCCCGCACCGACATCGCGGCCGCTCTGCTCCGCGACAAGAAGGCGGCCGATGTGGCCACCAAGCTCGCAACCGACATCGACGCGGGCTGGAAAGCCGGAACGATGCCCATCGATTTGGTCATCAAGAACGCCCTGAAGCCCTACGCAGGCAAGTCCGGCAAGCCCGCGGCCGTTGCCATCAAGCTGCGTGACGCTGGCGCGGACCCGAAGGCGGACGACAGCAAGAGCAAGAAGAAGAGCACCGAGGAAAAGTATGTAGATCTCACCGAGGACGCGGATCGCCCCGAATTGCTGTCCACCACGGTGTACCGCGCGAGCGGCAGCGGGCTGCAAGGCTTGGCGGGTGTCGATGAAAGCGCAGTGGTAAGCTTCGCGTTTGCGGCCAAAGACGGCGAGACTTTTGCCGCTCCGCTCAAGGCCAAAGAGGGGCGCTACGTTGTGCGTGTCAAAGAGCACCTCGCTGCAAAGCGCGAGGACTTCGATGCGGGTAAGGACACTTTCGTTCAAGGGCTGGTCGCCAAGAAGCGCGCGGAAGCACTGTCGCTTTACGTGAAAGATCTACGCGAACACGCCAAGGCCGACATTCGCATCGACGACAAGTTCATCAAGTCGCCAGCCAAGAAAGAGGGCGACGCACCTCCGGCTGGTGATTCTGACGAATGAGTGCATCCTACACACGTCCGGATGGAGCACGCATCTTGGTGCGTCGTTCGGATCGCTGTCGCTCGCAGGTGGCGGTGTATGCACGCGGAGGGTCGCGCTTCGAAACGCTTGAGACCCAAGGACTCACGCATTTCTTGGAGCATATGCTTTTCCGCGGCTGCGACGCCTACGCAGGGCCGCACGATGTCGCGCTTGCCTTTGAGCGACTGGGCGCCAGCTTTGAGGGCGCAACGATGGTGGATGCCACGATGCTGACGCTCGATTGCCCAAGCGAAAACCTCACTGCCGTGACTGCCGTGCTGTGCGAAGTGCTGCGCGCGCCGCGTTTCGGCGGACTCGATGTAGAGCGCGGCATTGTGCTGGAGGAACTGCTCGAGGATGTCAACGAGCACGGACAATCCATCAACGCCGACGATGTGCTTCGCGCACACATGTTTGGCGCGCATCCACTTGGACTTCCCATCGCGGGTACGGCGACGGCCGTGGAGTCCTTCACCGAATCCGAAGTGCGTGCAATCTACCCGCATACATTTGCGCGCCCTGCGGCCATAGTTTCGGTCGCCGGCTCGTTCTCCGACGAGGCTCTCTTCGCACTCGCACATCGCGTCGCCGACGCGCTTCCAGAAGGCGTACCACGGCAGACCCCCCATTGGCGTGGCCACTCGCCAGGCGGATTTGCCGAGGTCGGTACCGACGACAGCCAATGTGAATTGCGCCTCGGCTTTCTCACCCCCGGCGCCTCCCATGCGGACCGCGAAGCCTTCGAGCTCTTGGTGCGCCTCGTGGACGACGGCATGTCCACTCGCCTCTACGCGCGCGTCTGCAACGAGCTAGGGCTTTGCTACGACACCCACGCCTCCCACGATTTACACGAGGACGTAGGCCTGTTCGCATTCGCCGGGCAAATCGCCCCCGAACGCGCTCCCGACTTGGTGCGCGAGTGGAGCAAGATCGTGGCCGATCTCGCAGCCGGCAGCATCACGCCCGAGGAGCTCAATAGCGCCAAAGCGCGCACCCGTTGGGATGCCGAAGCACTTCTGGAATCGCCCTCGTCGATGCTCGAACACGAAGCCCTCGAAGCGCTCTGGGGCACCCCGGTGGACATGCAGGCATGGGCCGCACGCGTCGACGCCCTCACCCTCGCTGACCTGCAGCGCGTAGCGCGCGTCGTCTTCATTGCCGGAGCCGCCAGCCTAGTCTCCGTGGGCCCCATCGGCGCAAAACGGCGCGAAAAACTGCTCGCTGCGGCCGCTCCCTGGGTCTCCTAAACCGCCCCCCAACGCCGTCACGCACCCAACACGGCAGGGGGCGCCTAAACGGCGCAACCGACACAGTTCGTCAGCTCGCTCCTCCAGCACGGGACCGGCGCCGGGTGAGGCCGGGGCTTCTCGCCGCCCGCGGTACCCCGCCGCGCGGACACGCGAAAACCGCGGCGCGGCGTGAAGGTGCCCTTCGGGCATCTGCTGGTTTTGCGTGCCGCGCGTTCGCGCGGACACGAGCACTCGCGACGCGCACGCTTCTTTCGCTGGTGACCCGTGCGTCGTGACGCTGCGGCGACCCACGAGCGGCGAGAAGCCCCGTCACT
>JAYWGI010000128.1:0-7897 GCA_043779025.1 Myxococcales bacterium | reverse complement strand
CGCGCAGTGGTGGGCTCGCAAACGAACACCACGTCGTCGGGCGCCGCTACATAGTGGTTGGCGCGCACGAGCCGCGCCGCTCCTTCAATCGGCACACCTGGCGAGCACGACCAGTCGCGCCGTAGCCCATCCTGGAAATCCGCGGCACAAGCCCGGGCGGTATCCCCCGCCACCCGGCTGCTCTGCAGCAGCTCCGCGCGGATCAGGCCCAGCGCCCGGCGCAACCACGCCGCACCGTGCAAATGTTCGAGTACAACGGTGATAGGTGTAGTGGTGACCCATGCATCGAACAGCGCCAACGCTCCGTGCGATGCCGCGTCCGACAGCCACGTTAGGCTCGCCTGCAAGTCAGAGTCCAAGGCATCGAGGGCTAGGGTATCGGGCGCGCCAAAGGTGGGGCCCACCAGGAGCGCGTAGCGCGCCAGAGGACTTTCTGGCGCGTCGGCAAACGCGAGCACCTTCGACCAAGCACGCACAAGAAGCATGTCCCTCCACGCGGGCCCCCAAGGCGCGGAATAGGGCACGCCAGCGTGTGTAAGGGCGCGCGTATGATCCGCCCAAGCGTGCGGAGGCGCATCGGGTGGCATCAGGAGCACAACATGCTCCGGGCGTGTGCCACTGGCGATGATCTGGGCCGCGTGCGCCGCGACTGCAGTTGGGAACGAACAACGTATGGCCCAAGGCGAGACCTTGCCTGAGCGTTTGGAGATCGGATCAGGCACCTCGAGAAGGTTGTAGGGAACAGGCGCCTGTGCGGCTTCAGACGATGTAATAGCTCCCCGCCCACTCTCAACGGGCAACCATCCCTCGGCAAAGAGCCGCGCTCGAAGACGCATCACGGCGGGCCGCAGCGCAGCCTCCAAGGTGGCTGTCGCGCGCCTGCGCCATGGCCCAAGCTCAGCGCGCAGCACATCGCGGCGCGCGTGCGCAGCCTCACGCGAAAGCCCCGGCCGCACCTCGCGTACTCGTCCCTTCCAATGCCAAAACCGGCTTCGCTCGTCGTCGCCAAGTAGGTGCATCTTCCACCAAAGTGCGTGCTGCACGCGTTCTTCGTTGGCCGCCCCCAGCCGCAGGGCGTCGTCCAGCGCGCGACGCAAAAGGACGAGACTCTCCACGCCAAAGTCCATCTGCGCCGCCGACAGTTGCGACACACCACGAGTGATTTCGCTGGCCTCGGAGGCCCACCGTGTCGCCTCATTGAGCAGCTCCACGAACGACGCCACAGGCTCTGCGCTCACCTGCTCGGACACGCCTACCTGCGCCATCGCGAAGGACTCCAAGAACTCCCGACCTCCTCCGTCGCTCCCAAAATCTCTTGCGCGGCGGCGTAACACCAAACGCATGGCCTCATCGGGCACTGATAGCTCCTCCGCCATCCAATGAGCCACACAAGCCCGGAACTTCCCGGCCGTAAAGCTCATCGCCGCGCCCTCAGCGCGGTGAGTGCAGGCAAGGTTGCGGCAGGCTTGTCGCTTACGCGCGGAGCATGAGCCTCATCACAGAATCCGCGGTACTCGCAGTAGGTACATGCCCCTTCGGATGGGGACTTTGGAAAGGCGCCACGCGCCACAGCTTGGGCCAGCGCATCGTGGAGCGCCTGGGCGCTTGCACGTGCCTCTTCATTGAGCGGCACATCGACATGCGTGTATTCACCACGGAATGTGCCGTACCAAAGCTGCCCCCCGGCCACGCTCTCCCCCTTCAGCACCTGCTCCAACACCAACGCGTAGATCACCGGCTGCAGCAGCTCGCCGCCCTGAATCACATCCCCGGGCTCCGACGCAACTTTGCCCGTCTTATAGTCGGTCGCGCGCAGCCGCCCATCGGGCAGACGCTCTATCAAGTCTACGGAACCGCGCACGCGAAGGCCGCAGGCCAGAAGCACCGAGTCCTCTACACTCGCGGCATCACGCGCGTCGCCGGTGGCCTCTAGGCCAAAGGCCAACTCAAAGAACGCGGGTACCTCGGGGCGTCCCAAAAGGGCGTCCAACCACTCCATGGCATCGGTTCGAATCTCCGCCATCGCGTCGTCCCACACCACCTCGTGCACGTGCAGGCACTTAGCGCGCATTTGCACAATGCACGCATCCACGATCTCGGCCGTTAGGGTCCCTGCCTCCGCGCGCCGCTCGTACGAGAGCGGCAACAGCGCCGCTCCGCGCAGCGCAACGCCCGCACGAAAGTAGATTTCATGCAGTAAACTGCCACGAGTCAAAGCATCGACAGCAAACGCATCCGGCGCCTCCGCGCCGCGAAACCGCGCGATGCCATACAAGTAAAAACGGTAGGGGCAAGCTGCAAAAAACTGCAGCGCCGTCGGCGAATAGGCGGTGTCGCTAGGCCCTTTTCCCACAAGTGCGCCGGCGGCATCGGGGGAGATGACGTAGCCGTCCGCGTCGCTCCAACGCGGCTGCGCGCGCTTGGCGAGCTTGCGCAAGGCGCGCGCTACGTCAGGTCGCTCCGTGAGGACAAAAGCCGTCGAACGCCCCGTGGCCACGGCTGCAGCGACACGCTCGGCGACACTCACCGCTAGGTCCGAGGCATCAACGGCGCGACTCAAGTGAGCCCGACCCCAAAGTCTTCGAACACCACGGTGCCGGACTCCGCGGAGGCCTCACGCCCCACACGGAAACGCATCGTCCAGCCGCTGGGCACGTCATCATCTTCGCCGCGCACAACGATGTCCTGGCATACCACCCAGCCGGCCTCACTAGACTCCACCTTGTAGAACTCACCGGCCCGAGCGCGCGCATTTGCGAGCACACGCGACTCCTCGCGCAAGGGCCGCAGGGCGCCCGCAAGCTTGCCTGCGCTCCATGCATCTTGCATGTTGAGCGCATCGACCGCGCCAGCATCGTCTCCCTGCGAAATGGCGCGCAGCACGGAGAAGCATGCATTGCGCACCAAAACCAAAAAGGCCTTCTCGTTGTCGACAATGCTGGCGCGCGCAACCCCACCTGCGCTGGCGTCGGCTGCGCGCAATGCCTCGGGCGCAACCTCCAATCGCCGCATGCGCTCCCATTCGTCGAGCAGGCTGGAGTCTACGCTGCGCACCTGCACGCGCAGGTACTCTTCGATCTCGAGCACCTCGTCGGTCTTGGCCGAAGGCGGCACCGTCTGCGCAAGCACCTTGTAAACCTCCGACAAATATCGAAGCAGCACGCCCTCGGCGCGCTCCAGGCCGTAGCCACGTACAAAGTCGTTGAAGCCGTAGAAGCCCTCGACCATCGCGCGCACAATGCCTTTGGGGCGAACCGCGTCGCCCACCACCCAAGGATGCGCGCGCTCAAAGACCCCCAACGACTCGTACAGGAACGCAGCAAGCGGCTTGTCGTACGTCACCTCGCGCAGGCGCTCCTCGCGCTCCTCAAACGCGACCCCTTCGGCCTTGAGCTGGGCGTAGAGCTCGCTGCGGTTTTTCTCCGTCATACGGTTCAGCACCACATCGGGGTTCTCGACGATGCTCTCGGCGGCAGAGAGCACATCGAGCGGATAACTCTCCGACAGTTCTTGCAGCTTAGGCATGAGACCCAGCAAGAAGAGCGACAAAGATTGATGCATGGAAAAATCGGTCTGCAAGTCCTCGGAGCGCAGGAAAAATCCGGGTCGCGCTCCAGGTAGCAACACGCCGGCCTCCACCATTGAGCCCACCATTTGCGCGCTGCGCTTGGCCAGCGCGCGCTTGCTCGCTGCAGCCTCGTCGGAGTCGCGAATCAGACGCCCAATGCCAAAACAGCCGCCAGCCACGGGCCTCAGGGCGACCTCGAGAAGCATTCCATGCCCCAGCCTAAAGCTCGACACCAAGGGCTCACACGGGTCCTTTTGCATGCGCTCAAAGGTGCGGGCATCCCACGCCACATAGCCCCGCTCGGGCGGTTTGCGGCGCACCAGCTTTCGCTTCTTGGAGGGGTCGAGGGCGATCTTCTCGTCGATACGCTTGTTCTCGATCACGTGCTCCGGAGCTTGCGCAATCACGTAGCCCACATCGTCAAATCCTCGTCGCCCCGCGCGGCCCGACACTTGTCGAAAGTCGCGCACCGTCAGCCACGCCGTCTTGTCGCCGTCGTACTTGCAGAGCTGCGTAAACAGCACCGTACGGATGGGTACGTTGACGCCTACGCCCAAGGTGTCGGTGCCAGAGATCACCTTGAGCATGCCTTTTTGGGCCAAGCGCTCCACGAGCAGCCTGTACTTAGGCAAGAGTCCGGCGTGGTGAATCCCGATGCCGTGACGCACCGAGCGCTCAAGCACGCGCCCGTAGGGGCTGTCGAAGCGAAAGCCTTTGAGCTCGGCCGCGATCGCCTTCTTCTCGTCCTTGGTGGCCACATCCACGCTCATCAAACTCTGCGCAAGCTCGCCTGCGTTCCGCTGTGTGAAGCTCACCAAGTACACGGGCGCACGGCCCGTTTGGAGGCAGCGCTCTACGGTTTCTTGTAGCGGGGTCTCGCTGTATTCGAACTCCAACGGCACGGGGCGCTGCTCCGAGTGCACCGTGATCGTAGGCTTGCCGGTAAGGCGCGTGAGGCGCTCCTCAAAGCGCTTGGTGTCGCCCAAGGTTGCGCTCATTAACAAGAACTGCGCCTGAGGTAACGCCAGCAGGGGCAACTGCCACGCCACACCGCGCTCCTTGTCCGAGTAGTAGTGAAACTCGTCCATCACCACCGCGTCCACACGCGCGCGCGCGCCCTCCGCGAGCGCCA
This sequence comes from Myxococcales bacterium, assembly GCA_043779025.1. GTDB lineage: Bacteria > Myxococcota_A > Polyangia > Polyangiales > Polyangiaceae > JAAFHJ01. The sequence continues at coordinate 3,197 of JAYWGI010000128.1, read as the reverse complement.
CGTTCGCCAGCACCTCGGCCGTGCAGCACACGACGTAAGCGCCAGGGTTCACGGACGCATCGCCCGTGGACATCCCCACCCACTCAGGCGACAAGGTTTCGGCCAGCGTGAAGAACTGTTGGCTCGCCAGGGCCTTGATGGGCGTCGTCGCGTACACACGGTTACCGCGGCAAATGTGCAAGAACTGCAAAGCCAAAGCGACCAGCGATTTTCCTGAGCCCGTAGGGGTGGCGAGGATCACATTCTTGCCCTCGTAGAGCGCGAGGATCGCCTCCTCTTGCGCGGGATAGAGCTCCAAGCCGGCCTCGTTCAGGTAGCCAAGGAATGCGTCGAGCACCTCATCGTTGCTGGCGTCATCATGAGGCATGCGCCGGCCCAAGGCTCCCTCACGCACGCCTGTGGCCGCGACTGCCGCTTGCGAGGCCTGGCTTTGAAGAACGCTCACGGACCAACGCTTCCGATAGGAAAGGCCTGCTCCACGCTAAAGAAAAAACTCATGGGGTCCACGCCGCGCGGGCGGTTGAGCGGAAAGCCCAAGTCGAAGCGCATCACGACGCGGTCCAACTGGGGGATCAGCAGACGGGCTCCCACACCCGCCGAATGGAACAGCCGCGCCGTCGTTAGGTCCGAGCTGGCGTTTCCTACATCGTAGAAGGCAGCAGGCGCCACCTGCATTGAGAGAAGCGGCATCGCGTGTGCGCGGTACTCGAAGTTCCAGGCCAGTACATCTTGCCCTTGGAAAAAATTGGTCGGGAAACCGCGTAAGCGTCCGGCGCCCCCCAAGTACTCGAGGCTGTTTTGATAGTTGCGGTAGCGACGCGTCGCGATGCCATCAAACACAAAACGACCGATCCCCAAACGCGGCGTCACGAGTCGTGCATTGGCACGCCATATCCCCGTGGCGACATCCCTATTTTCCAACTCGGTCACGGCCTCCATACCCGCACGCGCATACCCCGTGCGTATGGGGAATGTGTACTGTGCAGCCAGGTAGGTGCCGAGCAAACCCCTGTCGGAGCCCAACGGCTCGAGCACCGGGTACAGCTTCACGTACAGGTCATAGCCAAGACGCACGTCCTCTTGTAGCGCCAAGGTTTCTACATCGATGGGGTGCAGAAATTTGGTGGTGTACGCGCGCATCTGCGCGAAGGGATACGAACGGCGGTCGGTCGTCGGCACATTGATTCTACGAAACTCCTCCGCAACTTCGCGCTCGTAAGAGCCTAGGCCGGGCAAGCTATAAACATTGCTTACGTAGGTCGCGCCAAAGTTAAAATCGACCTTGTACTTTACACCGAACGAGCGCGACACGCTCGCCGAGACACTGGCGACATCCCGCGTGTAAGCAAAGGGGACGCGGTCATCGTAGGGCGTTACTTTCGCGTCGTAGGTTGCAATGCGCGCATTCACGAATCGCCTTGCAATGTCGTGGTTGTAGGCTCCCGAGATGCCTACACCCCACAGCGTATGTGTAGTGTACAAAGGTCTCGAAACAGCCGCTTCGGCGAACGCTCCTTCTCGGTCTCCTGAGGCTCGGTTGGCGATGACGCCTACCTTCGCTGCGGCGCCCCAATACGTGCGCCCAAAACGCGGGATGCTGTAGCTGAGCGACAGTGTATGGGTGGCAGGCGAGAGTGTGTACGAGGTGGTGAGCGCATGATGCATCCCGGCCACGTTGGTCTCAGAAGGCGCGAGTGTAAGGCTCTCGACCCCGCCCGACGATGCTTTGATGTCCCACGCGAAGCGCAAGCTCCAGACGTCTTTGGTTACGATCAAGAGGCGCACTTTGTCCGGGCTGCTGCCCTTGGCCTTGAGGCACAACACAATCGACAATCTCTTGCCTAAGCCACGGAGATTGCGCTCCGTCTCGTCTGCAAGCTCAGCCGTGTACACATCCCCGACTTTTAGAAGCACCTCGCGGTCAATCACCATCTCGCGCGAAATCACGTGAGGACGATTGGCAAAGGCTAAAAATTCCTCCCGTAGCAAGGGGTCGCGGCCCGGGGCTTTGTCGGAGGTCATAAACAATGGCGCGATGTCGCGCTCCTCAACCACAGGCAAGCGCACCAGCTCAACGCTCTCCACGACCTTACCGACGGGCGAAAGCTCTTCGGAGAATCGACGCTGCGCCAGCACCTTCTCGGCCGTCTGCCGCTCGTAATCCGACAACGTTACCGGGGCCGCGTGAGCGCAAATCGGTACCGCAACCAAAAGCGCCAGACACGAGATCACGCCGCGAACGGAACGGCTCATGGTGCGTAGGCACGCTCTACACCGCCGTTGTCACGATACACGCGAAGAACGCCTTCGGTGGGCAGCGCGCCGTAGAGCACCGAACTTCGCGTTGAATCGGGCCACTCCACACGCAGCTCGTCCACATACTTGCAGTTACCGACGCCTACATGCAGCTGCATACCGTTCTGCATCCCGCGGTGGCCGTAGCCTCCGCCCACCTCGCGCACCATCGTCGCTCCGCCCACCTTCACGGTAACCTTTGCACCAATGGCCGAGGCGTTGGTCGTCGCTCCATCGCCAACGAGCAGAAGCGAGAGCCCACGGCTCGCAGCATCGTCGGCCGAGTGGTTGATGTATACACGCACTTGCTCAGCCGGCCACAACTGCGCGCAGTTTCGCATCCTGGAAGCGCCAAGCAACACGTCCAAGTCGCCGTCGTTGTCCAAGTCTACAACCGTCATTCCCGCGGCACAGGGGTGGTTCAGCCCTAACGCCAGCGCCATCTCGCCGTAGGTGCCGTCCGCCTTCTGCTGAAACAAATTGGCGCGGTTATCCGGGTAGTCGCTTAGCCCAACCAACAAGTCTTGTCGCGCATCGTTGTTAAAGTCCCCCGCCGCAGCCATGAGGGCGCCTTCATCCCATCCTTCGCTTTTGTGCTCAAAAGCGAGGCCGCTTGCTGCAGCGTCCAGCCGCTCAAATGTAGGCTCAGCTCCGCCCTTGTTGAGCATCATCGCCGAGGCATCTGCGCCCTGGCCGGCCCAAAAATGACGAATCGATGCATGATACACATCCATCAACCCATCGCCGTTAAAGTCGGCGCAGACGCTGGTAAATACGTTGCCTGCCGCGCGCCAAGGCTGGTCGTCGGCTCCGACGCGCCAGCTCGCGTCGGCCGGGTTCGGGCAACCAATTTGCGGCCTGCCGACGCCAACGCAATCCGGCTGTGTTCTGTGTAAAGTGCA
>JAYWGI010000127.1:0-2863 GCA_043779025.1 Myxococcales bacterium | reverse complement strand
ACTACAACCTTGAGCCGTATCGCGTTGGCCGTGCCTTTTGTGTTGGGCCTGGGCTGCTTCGCACCCCTGGACGAGGCGGCGTCGCAGCCGCCAACATCGGATGCAACCGGCGCTGCGCTGGCAATCGACGCTGAGGAAATTGTATCGGGAGTGCCGGACGGTGCGCGCGACCCGGCCGTGCTTGCGCTTCGCATCGGTGGGGTCGTGTTATGCAGCGCCACGCTGGTCGCGCCGGATATTCTGCTCACGGCGCGGCACTGCGTTGCGCCCACTGCGCAGCGCGTGCAGTGTCCGGCCGATCGCCCGCAGGTCGGGGCAAGCTACCCCGCGGCGGACATCGAAGTGCTTGGTGGCGATCAAGTCGCATTCGACTCCGGAGCGCCGCCGCTTGCGCGCGGCATACGCATCTTCGTACCCGACGGCGCGATGCTTTGTGGGGCCGACATCGCCGTGGTGCTGCTCGACAAGGTCATCGAAGGTATTCGCCCACTGCCTCTGGCCGACGGCCCGGTAGAGCCGGGCGCGCGCGTGCGTGCGGTGGGGTTTGGCCTCACGGGCGCCGCGCCGGGGCTGGGGGCAGGAGCCGGCATCCGGCGCCTGCGGGAGCACGTATTGGTGCTCAGTGCAGAGGGCACGGAGTTCGCGGTGGGGGAGGCGACGTGCCAAGGAGACTCTGGTGGGCCCGCGTTGGACCAAAGTACAAGTGCGGTCCTCGGCGTGATCTCACGGGGAGGACCGAGCTGCACGGGGGCCGATGTGCACAATATTTACACCCAAGTGAGCCCGTACGTGGCGCTGCTCACGTTCGCAAAGGAAGCCAGTGCCAGCAGCAAAAAAACTCGCAAACCCGGGTCCTCCAAGCCCGTGAGTGAGATGGGCAAGACCTGCGACGCCGGCCTCGCTTGCGCCACGGGTGTGTGCGTGAACCCTGGGCTGCAAGGGTATTGCTCGCGCGCCTGCGGCGGCGCCGACCGATGTCCCAGCGGATACCACTGTCGCAACGTGCAAAACCTTAAGGTGTGCACACTCGCCAAGTAGGTCCTGGCTGTAGTAGTCGTTGGGGTTATGAATTTTGACCCCAACGAAGACCACGCCCTTCTACGCAAAACAGTGCGCGAATTTGCGCGTCTTGAGGTCGCCCCGCTTGCTAGGGCATGGGATGAAGAGGAGCGCTTTCCCAAAGAAATCATCCCGAAGCTCGCCGAGCTGGGGCTCATGGGCATTCGTATCCCCGAAGAGTTTGGCGGCAGCGGGATGGACACCACCTCGTATGCCATCTGCGTCGAGGAGATTGCGCGATTCGACGGCTCTCTTGCGCTCACCGTGGCGTCGCACAATGGCCTTGGTACCGGCCACATTGTGGCCTTCGGAAACGATGCCCAAAAGAAAAAGTACCTGCCCAAGGCCGCGTCGGGCGAATGGCTTGCAGCTTGGGCGCTCACCGAGCCCGGAAGCGGCAGCGATTCGGCTTCCATGCGCACCACGGCCGTGCGCGACGGAGCAGGCTGGCGCATCAATGGCTCCAAGATGTTCATCACGCAGGGCAGTGTAGGCAGCTTCTGCGTGGTGCTCGCACGCACCAACCCCGACGTGCCCAAGTCTAAGGGAATCACCGCATTTATCGTCGAACACGGCACACCGGGCTTCAACTCGTCGAAACATATCGAAAAGCTTGGCTGTCGCTCGAGTGATACCGCCGAGCTGCATTTTGACAACGTGTATGTGGACGATGCGCAGCGCCTGGGTGAGCTCAACCACGGCTTCACGGACACGATGAAGATTCTCGATCGAGGCCGTATCTCTATTGCCGCGATGTCGGTGGGTTTGGGCTACGGCGCGCTCGACATGGCCCTCAGCTACGCCAAGGACCGTAAGCAGTTCGGCAAGACGCTGGGTGAGTTCCAAGCCATTCAGTGGATGCTTGCAGACTGCAAGACAGAGCTCGATGCGGCCGCATTGCTCTTGAGTCGCGCGGCATGGCTCGCAGACAATGGGCGCCCTTATGCACGCGAGTCCTCCATGGCCAAGCTCTACGCGAGCGAGGCTGCGAGCCGCGCGTGCAACAAGGCCTTACAAATTCACGGGGGCTACGGCTACACGCGTGAATTCGCGGTGGAGCGGCACCTGCGTGACGCGAAGATCTGCGAGATCGGCGAGGGTACCAGTGAGGTGCAGCGCATGATCATCGCCAAGCAATTGCTGGCCGAATAGGCCAGTGCCGGGCGTATGCCGATGTAAGTAAGTGTGTATTGCACGCAAAAAGTTGCGCGTGCCCAACTGCGTGCAGCACACTTGCATCATGAATATTTCGCGGCGTTCTTTGGGAGCCTCAGCAACCATCTTTTCGTTGTGAGCCGCAGGCTGCGCGAGCAGTAGCAGCAGCGTGGAGCCGGGCGTGTTGCCCGAGGTGACGCGTGAAGGTGATCCATGCGTTCTACACGCATCGCTTCGTTCATCATGATGCGAAGCGCCTCGGCCGCGCCATCGAAGCCGCGCTCGAGCAGCGCCTCGTAGGCCGGATGGAACTCGGGCTTGGACGAATAGGTATGTTCTGTAGGCATCGGGATTGCCCGCATTTCTTGGGCTGCGAGTCACGGTGGCTAGCTTTTTATCAAGCAGGACCGAATTTACAGAAAGGATGATGCACTGACGGGCCTATCCGCTCTTCACGGCCGTGAACACGTGCTGCAACGGCCGCAGCGATTCCACCTTTTGCGTGGGGCTTTGCAACACACTCAAGCAGAACGACGCGGCGTCGGCCTTCTTCCCGGTCTGCGACGCAATCACCAGGTAAGGTTGCATCATCGGTATGGCGCCCCTACGCTCTAGGACAATGTTCAGCTACGCGTCGCGCCGTGTTCCG
>JAYWGI010000126.1:0-7938 GCA_043779025.1 Myxococcales bacterium | reverse complement strand
GCCGAAGTCCAAGCGCTCGCCGACGAGCTTTTGCTCGGCAAAACACTGGCGTATGTGAGTGATGCCGGTACGCCCATTGTGAGCGATCCGGGGGAGCGTTTGGTGTCGGCGGCCATCGCAGCGGGCGTCAAGATCGTGCCTATTCCTGGCGCTAGCGCGGTACTCAGCGCACTGGTAGGTAGCGGTCTAAGCGCGCGCGCAGGGTTTCGCTTCTTGGGTTTTCTGCCGCGCGATGGAGCTGCGCGCTCGGAGGCGCTCGCGCGCGTGATCGAGACGCCTGAGATCGTGATCCTGTACGAATCGCCCAAACGCACGGGCGACACGCTGCGCGACTTGGCGGGGCTTTGCCCCGAGCGCGAAGTGGTCGTCGCGCGCGAGCTCAGCAAGCACTACGAGGAGTTTGTGCGCGGGCGTCTCGCAGAGTTTGTGCAGGATGCACGCGAATGGATGGGCGAGATTGTGATCTTGCTGGGGCCTTTCGAGCGAGGCGAAGCAGGCGTGCCCAGCGATGCCGACGTGGAGGCGCGCATCCTCGCGTTGCTGGCCGAAGGCGGCCACGCGAAGGGTGTCGCCGATCGCGTGGCCGCCTGGTCAGGCCGACCGCGCCGCGAGGTGTATGAGCTTGTGGTGTCGCTCAAGGGACGGTGAGCACGACAGCACGATCATGGTGCGGCGTGCATCGGCGCGGGACAGAAATGTCATACTGAGGCACTGCCCCAAGCATCATCTTGCTGGATATTTGCTGTTGGCCTTAGGATTGCAGGGCCGCAATCAATCATGAAGCACACCACCGTCTCCTACCTCTGCGGCATTGGGCTCAGCTTGATGAGTCCCGCCCTTGCGCGCGCACAAGAGGCCGATGCTACGGAGCCTGTGCTTCGTTCTGGTCCGGCAACCCATCTGCATCTCTCTGCTGCGCTTGGCGCAGAGAAAGTCGGCACGCCTCGCTACCAGACGGCCATCGCGCTCGACGCACTCGTTCTGCGCATCCCCACCCCCGACGCGCCTTTGCCCTTGGCCTATGGAGGTAACCTGCGCGGTGCGTTTACGACACTCGCGTCCGGACTCTTCGAATTGCAAGGCGTGGCGGGCGTGGCACCAAGAATCAGCGACAACGTACGATATCTCGGCCTGGCCACAGCGGGCTACTCCCTAGGGTGGTCCAGTCACTACCCGATCTTTGACGACACCAAGACGCCAGCCAACGTCGGGGGGTTCGTCGGGGGCACCCGACAGGGGCTAGAATGGAACGTCGGCGGTGGCGTCGCCCTCGCAACAGCCGTTGCGGCAGAGTATCTCGCCCTGACGACGGGGGAGGGTAGCTACATCCCCGGAGGATTCCTTGGCCCTGGCCCGGACCCGAGCAGGACCGAGAGCTACACCCGTGAGCGCGACGGGGTGCGCATCATGTTGATGCTCGGCATCGCACGCATCGGCAGCACGGCGAGCGTTCACGCCACAGCTACCCCAAATCCTCGCTAAGCGCGGCCCACTCGGCCATGTCGTCGTCCAAATCGGCGCGCAGCTTGCCTTCTTCGAAGGCAAGCTTGGCCAGCTCCTCCCATGCCTCGGCCGGCGTCGCGCCCTGCTTTTCTGCATGCTTTGCGAGCGTCTGCTCGTGGCGTGCGATTTTGGTTTCGAGCTCGGCGACGCGCCGCTTCTTGCGCTCCTTGTCGCGGGACGCCGCACGCAGCTCCTCGTAACTCGTGGGGCCCTTGACGGGTGGCGGCACATTGGATGCAGTCTGCACTTGTTTGGGCGCGGTGCTGGCCACGCTCGCGCTCGCAGCTACGGCCGCGGGCGATGCCGACAAGCGCGCAGCCGGATTCTTCGCACCTGCGCCCTTTGCACTGGGTGGAGCCACCGTGCGTGCGGCGCGTTTGCGCGACTCCTCGAAGTCGGCGTAGCCTCCCACGAAGGCCTCCACCTCGCCGCCGCGCACATGCAAAATGCGGGTCGCGATGTTCTCCAAGAAGCGGCGATCGTGGCTGACCAAAAGCACGGTGCCCTCGAAGCTGGAGAGCGCTTCCTCCAAGATCTCGGCGGCGGGGATGTCCAAGTGATTGGTGGGCTCGTCCAGGAAGACCAAGTTGCGCGGCTCAAGCAAAAGCTTGGCGAGGGCCAGGCGCGAGCGCTCGCCGCCCGACATGCCCGTGACTTTGCGCAAGGCTTCGTCGCCGCTAAAGCGAAAGCGCGCTAGGTAGTCGCGCGCGCCGTCGTCGTTGAGGTCGCCGCGCACGCTTCGGATCTCGTCCACCGGCGTGCGGCTGGAGTTGAGGTCGCCCAAGTGCTGATCGTAATAGCCCTCGGCCAAGTTGGTGCCGCGCTTCACCGTGCCGGTGTCGCCGGGCATGCCTTGACTCGCGAGCATCTTCATCAGGGTGGACTTGCCCGCCCCGTTGGGCCCCACAATGCCGATACGCTCGCCGCGGCGGACCAGCAAATCGACGCCTGAAAATAGGTTCTTGTCGCCGCGCACGGCGCCCAAGTTTTGCGCGTCGAGTACGATGTCGCCGCTTCGAGGCACCTCTCGGAACCGAAAGCTCACGCTCTCCGCTTTGGCCCAAACGTCCTCCGGGGCATCCAACATGTCCATCTTGGCAAGCATGCGACGACGGCTCTGCGCCTGCTTGGTCTTCTGGCCCGCGATGTTCTTGCGAATAAAGTCTTCGGTCTTGGCAACCAGATCCTTTTGCGCATCGACCCCGGCACGCTCGCGCTCCAGCTCCTCCAAACGCAAGTCAACATAGCCGGTGTAGGATGCAGGGTATCGACGCAGGCCCTTGCGTCCAAGCTCTACCGTCTCCGTGGTCACGGCATCCATGAACGCGCGATCGTGGCTCACGAGCAGCACAGCGCCGCGGTACGCGCTGAGGTATTGCTCGAGCCAGCCGATGGTATCCAAGTCCAAGTGATTGGTGGGCTCGTCGAGCAGGAGCACATCCGGCGCGCTCGCCAAGATCACACCGAGCGACAGGCGGCCGCGCTCACCGCCAGAGAGCGTGCTCACATCGCGCGCCATGTCGCTCTCGCTGAAGCCCAACTTTTGCGCCACCGCGTCGACGCGCGACTCGAGCTCATCGCCGCGCGAATGATGATAGCGCTCCTGCAAGTCGGCCAAGTGATTGAGCTTGTCCTCGCTGCCGCACGCTGCGTCTTCCATGGCGGCCTGCAAGTCCTTGCGTAGTGCAAGCAAATCGTCGAAGCCGGCAAAGAAGGCTTCTTGCACGGTGCCGCTCGCTTTGAACTCGTGGCTTTGCCTAAAGTACCCCACACGCGCGTCGTTCTTACGGATCACCTGGCCCTGATCCGGCGCGAGCTCGCCCACAAAAATACGCATCAACGTGGATTTACCCGCGCCATTCGGAGCCACCAGCGCGACGCGCTCCCCCGCAGCGAGCCTGAAGTGGATACCCTCAAACAGCGTCCGCGCGCCATAGCCATGGCTCACACTTGCGACCTCGAACAAGCTCAAGACGCGTCGGCTTTCGCGAGCTCCGTGCCGAGCTCCGCGAGCAGCTCCTTGGCGCGTTTGGAGACCTTCTTCGGCACGGCGATTTGCACCACCGCCAAGAGCTCGCCCTTTGCGCGGCCGTCCACCCGCGTGATGCCCTCGCCGCGCAGGCGGAGCACGTCGCCCGGCTGCGTGCCGGCATCGATCTTCACTTCGCGCGTCGCGTTCTCGTCGTCGGCGCGGAGCACCGGGACCTCAATCTGCCCGCCTAACACGGCCGTGCTGTAGGGCACCGAGAGGCGCACCACGACGTCGGTGCCGTCGCGCTCAAAGGTCGGGTCTTCGCCAACCTCAATGTCCACGTACAAATCGCCGGCCTGCCCGTTCGGAGGCGCCACGCCTTGGCCGCCCACGCGCAAACGCTGACCATTGTCGATGCCGGCGGGTACGGCCACGGTGACCTTGCGCACCTCTTCGACCTGCCCTTGGCCTTTGCACTCTTTGCACGGCTTGGTGATCTGCTTGCCGCGACCGCTGCATTTCCCGCAAGTCTGGGAGAACATCATAAAGCCGCGCGAGGTTTGCACTTGGCCTGCGCCGCGGCATTGCGTGCATACTTCAACCTTTCCATCAGGCGCCACACCTTGGCCCTTGCACGGCGTGCAAGGTGCAGGCACGCGCAAACTCACCTCACGCTTGCACCCAAAGGCCGCTTCGCGAAGGGTAATGCGCTGTGCGATGCGTACATCCTGGCCGCCCCGCTGACTGCGACCGCCACTGCCGCCAAAGCCGGAGAACATCTCCTGAAACAAGTCCTGCATGTTGCCGAAGATGTCGGCGCCGCCGCCGCCGCCCATGCCACCTTCAAGGCCCTCATGACCAAAGCGGTCATAGACGCCGCGCTTCTGCGCGTCGTTCAGCACCTGATAAGCCTCGGAGGCCTCTTTGAAACGCGCCTCGGCAGCGGCATCGCCCGGGTTGCGATCGGGATGATTCTTCACCGCCTCACGCTTGTAGGCCTTCTTGAGTTCGTCCTCAGATGCGTCCTTCGACACGCCAAGAACCTCATAATAGTCGCTTGGAGGCCATATCGTTGGGCGCGATAGGTACGCACCCGAGGCTGCGTTGTCAACGCACGGTCTACATACGTTGGCGGGTGGGAACCGCGCTCCACGCGTCCTACGCGCCCTGCGCGCGTGCGTCGGACCCTGCTTGCGATAGCGCCGCTTCTAGTTCTTGGATGCGACAGTCACGAACGAATAGCTGCCCTTCAATCTCGGCTAGCTTTTGCGCGTAGGCCTCAAGCTCGTCCACAGTTGCAGGCGCCACCAGAGATAGGCAGGCGGCAGGCGCCGTGAGATGAGCCTGCACGGCGTGCTTTGCCAAACGTACGGCCTCATCCCGCTCGGCTGCAAGCTCACGCGCACTGGCCGCAAGCACGCCAAGTTTGAGCTCCAATGCCTCCACCTCTTCTTGGCGTTCACCAGCCACCTCGGCAAGCTCTACGCGCAGCGCGTGTAGCTCGGCACCACTTGCGGCATCTGGCATTTGCACGGGTGACGCCAAAAAAATAGGTGCAGACTGCACAGTATCAACATCGGACACTTGCACAAGGGTGTAGTTGCCAAAATCAAAATCTACCGAGGACCCGGCAATCACATAGAGCGACGGTTCGGGTTGCTCTGCAAGCTCCGGATCTACGGAGAATTCGTCCGTTTCGCTCTCACCCATGCGAGCGTGCGCCACGGCTGTAAAAGCAGAGCTCGCATACGCATTGACGTATTCGAACTCGACCGCCACGCTCTCGAACAGCTGCGTGTAAGGCACACGCTTTGCGTCTGGGCGAATCGCTGCCAGAAGAACGCCATCAAATCCCAGCGCGCGACGCGCAAGTACGAGCGCTGCGGGCCAATCAGGCATGCGATCGGCGTTAGGCACCACCACCGTGTCGTAGCTGGCAACCCGCACACCCATCACGTCGTCTGCTGCCGGCATGGCGCGCGCTCGCAGCACGCGCACATGATCACTGCTGTGCTCCTCTTCAAACGCCTCCGCACGTTCGGCGTCCGGGTCGAAGACATGCACATGCTTGGGACTTCGCTCGAGCAGCGCTGCCGTCAGCGGATGATCCACCGCGCCAAGAACTGCCACGCGCCGCCCCTCAATCGCGTTGTCCCACAAAAGGGCAAGCGAGGAGGCGAGCATTTGAGGCGAAGCAGTCATCGGGCGCTCAGAGTTCTTTGTCCGGGTCTACCGATTCGGTCTTGTCCACGCTGCGCACAATTTTTGCAACGTTCACAAAGACATCGGCGGGGAACCGCACCACCCAGCGCGTGGTCTTGTCTTTCACGCTGGCGGAGAGCTCTTGCACCTCCGAGGTAGGCGGGTGCTCCACGGCGTCCATCAGCGACATCGTCGAGCTCACCATCGACATGTTCTTGTCCTTGGCATGTGCCTCAACCATGCGTGCCAAAGGCGCAAGCAAGTCGGTACGCGAGTACATAAAGCCGCGCTCCAATCCATCGGCGCGCGCCCGGAACACGCCCAGATTCGCCACCTTGCTTCCCGCGGTGGAGGTGCGTCGAAGAACCGTAGCAAGGGTGGGCAAACTCACACCACCGAGCAGCACGCGCCCGCCCATAAAGGGGACTTCGGCGACGAAAAAGCTCACATCCTCTTTCTTGGGAGGAGCGCCTTTTTTTGGCTGCGCGGCGGGGCTTAAAGGCTTGCCGTCTGCCATGCGAATCACCGTGCCGCCTGCGAGTTCCGCAGGCAGGGATTTGGCTGGCACGAGCTGCACCACTTGGGGGCCACGCATGCGCTTCTCGGAGGTCTTTCCTGCCTGTTTTTTGCCCGCGGCCGCGTTCAGTGCAGCCTTGATGCCCGACACATCCGAAGGCAAGAGCCAAGCGTCACCATCGTGCCACAACGACACATATCCGGGAAACTCACCCACCGTCGGCTCAGGCGACGCTTTGTCCGTTTCGTGCGCCACAGCCTTAGCGGCAAATGCACGAATCAGAGTCCCCTCCATGCCTCCGGCGAACGCCACTTGTGTGGTGCCCGCGAAGCGCTTCGCCGCGGTGGAAAAAGTGTCGACCACCGTTGCTAGGATGTTGTCTTTGCGGCTCTCCGATTCGAGCATTCGCTTGAGCATCGGAGCCATCGCTGCCAGCTTTGCAAAACGCCCATTTTCGCCGTAGGACGCCGCCAAGGTCTCGCCCGGCTGTTGCTCAAACCACGAGCGCGCAAAATGATTTTTGGGCTCGGAAAAGTAACTCTGCACGGCCTCGGAATTTTGACGAGGAAAAACCTGTGCGAAGTCCATACGCAGACCACTTGGGTCCAGCGTGGTGTCGATCACCATGTCAGACATGTCGGCAAACATGGCCAACGAATCTTCGTGCATGGCCAGCAATTCTGCGCCGTTTGGAACCAAACCCGCCAAGCCTTTGACCTTGTTCGAAGCCTGACTCAGCAAGGGCTCGGCGTTGTCCTTGTGCACCTCCAAGTGCACTTGCGCGGTAGGCCTCAAGGCCATCACCGTCGTGGTCGCAACCGCAAAGAGATCGCGCATGGCGAGCTCGTCGCCGCACACCACAAAGCCTGTGTTGGGAATAGATGCAGTCTGCACATCACACTGCAGTTTGGTGTGCAGATCGCCATCGTCTTTGTTGAGGAAGCGGCGACGGCCCGGCGACACATCTTGGGCGCCTGCGCTCATGTCTCTAAGAGATGCCAGATCCCGCACCGCCACCACGGCGATGGCATGCACTGGCAGCGGCTGCTCACCTGCCAGCACCTTGTCGATGTTCGCGTCTTTGTCGACTGTTACCAAGGCAGCGGCGCCGCGCTCGAAATCGACGGCCTTTGCCAGATCCGCACCGACCGCTCCCAGCGACTCGGGGCCCAATCCACTCCACGAATGTATCAGGCTGTAGGCACTGTCGGCACTATGCACCCGCAACAACATCACCGTGTTGCTGGGCACGCCAGGCAATGCCGCGGTTCCCACAAAAGTGCTCCCCGAGGGCGCCGCCGCACCGGGCAAGACTGGCGCCGGCGTACCGCCGCCACAAGAGGCAAGCAATGCCAGAAGTGTGAGAGATACACCCATACGAAGAGGCGAGTTCATGGTGGCTCTTGGCTACATGAAATCGCCTCTCGAGGGTTAGGGGAAAGGGGGACCCGCCCAACTACGCAGCACGACGCCGTTTCACGACACTCCAAGCAGCAACAGTGAGCAATACCCAAAGACTCGTCGAGCCTGTCTCCTCGCGCGTGTTGCAGCCGCCGCCCTCGCTTGAGGCTGATGGGGCGTTCGCTCCGGCACTTGCGCCAACTCCAGAATCAGACCCGTTGTTGGGCACGGAGCCGCCATTGGAGGGTGTACTGGCGTCGGCTACCACCGCTTGCGCTGAAGCATCCGATTGCGGAGCGGCTCCATCTGCACCAAGCAACGATGCGTCGCTACGCGGAGCTCC
>JAYWGI010000125.1:0-2870 GCA_043779025.1 Myxococcales bacterium | reverse complement strand
GTAAACTCTTGAATTTGCTCACTACTTGGCTTATGCGCCGTGCTACCTCGCGATTTTCGTGGGGAATCCATACGCTCTCTCGGCGTAAACTTGGGTGTCGGTGCGTGTGTCTTCAGGGGCCACGTTTCGCTCAAGCGAGAGGGCGGAGAATCCAACCGAAATGAAAAGGCCAATCCTATGTCTGAAGTGAAAGAATTCGCGCTCCCAATCAAGGCTCTTCTCGATGCAGGCGTCCACTTTGGTCACCAGACCAAGCGTTGGAACCCCAAGATGAAGACCTACATCTACGGCGCGCGCAACGGCATCCACATCATCGATTTGGACCAGACGGTCCGCCTGTTCGACAAGGCCTACAGCTTCGTCGTCGACATCGCTGCCCGCGGCGGCCACGTGCTCTTCGTGGGCACCAAGCGCCAGGCGCAGGAGATCGTCACCGAAGAGGCGAACCGCTCGGGTTCTCCCTTCGTGATAAACCGTTGGTTGGGCGGCACGCTCACCAACTTCCGCACCATCAAGCAGGGCTTGGAGCGCATGAAGCAGCTCGAGCGCATGAAGGAAGACGGAACCTACAACCAGCTCTCTAAGAAAGAAGTCTCGCGCCTCGAAAAAGAGCGCGAGCGTTTTGACAAGTATGTTGGCGGCTTGCGCAACATGGGCGGCTTGCCAGCAGCTGTGTTCGTTATCGATCCTTCAATGGAGCCTATCGCCATCGAAGAAGCAAAAAAGCTGGGCCTACCCATCGTTGCCATCACCGACACGAACTGCAACCCTGATCCCATCGACCACGTCATCCCCGGCAACGACGACGCCATCCGTTCGATTCGCCTCATCGCGGGCCGCATCGCGGACGCCGTCATCGAGGGAAACCAGAAGTACAAGGCGCGCCAGCACAAGGCAGAATCTGCCGCTGCTCCTCAACACGGCTGAGCTCATACGAAAGCCCTAAAAGGAGAATCCTATGCAAATTACAATTAAACTGATCAGCGAACTCCGTGAGCGCACGCAAGCCGGTATGGCCGATTGTAAATCCGCGTTGGTTGAGGCCGACGGCGACATGGACAAGGCTGTCGATGTCATCATGAAAAAAGGCCTTGTGAAGGCCGCGAAGACTGCCGGCAAGGTCGCCAGTGAAGGCGAAGTGCGCACGTGGGTTTCGGCCGACGGCAAGCATGGCGTTATCGTTGAAGTCAACTCGCAGACGGACTTTGTGTCGCGCGGCGACGATTTCAAAAACTTCGTCACGGCTGTTGTCGAAACGGCCGCTAGTTTGGCGCCAGGCGCTGACATTTTGACCGCGCACCTCAAGGGTAGCGACCAAACGGTAGAGCTCGCGCGCCAGGCGTTGGCGGGCAAAATCGGCGAGAATATCGTCGTTCGCCGCTGGGAGTCGCTCAGCGTCAAGGGGGACGGTTTCGTGCACGCCTACATCCATATGGGTGGCAAAAATGCCTCGCTCGTGGCTGTTGAAACCGCTGCGCACGGGCACCCCGACGTCAAATCCTTCATCGACAATGTTGCGATGCAAATCGTGGCCATGCGCCCACACGCTGTGTCCAAGACGGACATCGCCGAGACGCATGTTGCGAAGCAGAAGGAAATCTTCGAGGGCCAGCTCAAAGAAGAAGGCAAGCCCGAGGCCTCATGGGCCAAGATACTCGAAGGCAAAATCGGCAAGTGGTTCACCGAGATCACGCTCATGGGCCAGGACAATGTCTGGGAGCCAGGCGCTGGCACCATCGAGAAGATCTTGGGCGAACTGTCTTCGCGAGCGGGTGGCGTGAAGGTCTCCAGCTTCGTGCGCTTTGAGCTTGGCGAAGGCATCGAGAAGGCGAAAGAGAATCTGGCCGACGAGGTCGCCAAAACCATAGCTGGCTGAAGATGCATCCGCGTGGCGTCGGTTGCCGGCCGCCTGACGTAGGAAGACTACGCGGCGGCGGGCCGGGCGCCCTAGCCACACGGCGCCTCTTCAGCCATCTGCACCGCTCGATTCAAGGTGGGTGCAGTATGCACATACCCCGCTTGCGCTTCGCGCTTGCGGGGGTTGTTTTTGGGAGCTCGCGCCGTTGGCGCTTGCTTGGTGCTCGGCGCTCGTTCCGTTGGCGCTTGCTTGGTGCTCGGCGGGAGATTTTTTGTTGGTGAGGTATGAATTGTCATCCTGAGCGGAGCGAGGGACCTCCCGAGCGGAATGCCGTCCGCACGACGATAGTGAAGTTGCAGCTCGCGACGATGTCGCTTGCTTAGGGGGAGTCGTGCAGGGCGTAGACGCCTAGAGGCAGCTAGATGCCAAATGTCGCATGCTTCGCTTCGAGTTTCGATGCGGTGAAGCCGGTCCAGCCGCCCTGCAATTTGAGCCCCCACCATGTGCGTGCTTGACGCACATGGTGGGCCTCGGGCATGGACCAGGGCCTCATGTCGAATCCGTACTCACCACCCTCCGCTGAGATTGCCCCGAACCAGGTGGATGCCTCGGGCGGACACCCGAAGGGCCTCTACACCCTGTTTGGCGCTGAGGCTTGGGAGCGCTTTTCGTACTACGGCATGCGCGCGCTCTTGGTGCTGTACCTGACCAAATCGGTTGGGCTCACCAAGGACAACGCACTGCAGATTTACGGCGTCTACACAGGCTTGGTCTACGTCACGCCGCTGCTGGGCGGGTACCTGGCAGACAAGGTCTTGGGTCGACGCAAGGCGGTGCTCATCGGCGGCTTGGTGATGGCGCTGGGCCATTTGGCCATGGCCGTTCCGAGCTTGCTCTACGTCGCGCTGGCCCTGCTCATCGTAGGCAACGGCTTCTTCAAGCCCAATATCTCGACCATGGTGGGGGGCCTCTATTCCGAGGGCGACAACCGCCGCGACGGCGCCTTCACCAT
>JAYWGI010000124.1:0-7955 GCA_043779025.1 Myxococcales bacterium | reverse complement strand
GAGCAAGGTTGTCACAGCCTTCTGTGGACGGCTCGTGGGCGCCGACGCGGGGGGCGGTGGCGGCGCATCGGACGCCGGCGTCGGCCAGTAAGACGGCTGCCAGCGGGTGAAACACTGTGCTAGGGCATCTCGCATGTCGCAGTCGTTTCGCCCGCTTCTAATTGTGTGCGCGTGTTTGGTCCCGGCCGTCGCGCAGGCGCGCGTGGTGGAGCGTGTTGTCGCGGTGGTCGGCGATCAGCCCGTGCTACTCAGCGACGTGCGTGAGCGTGCGCGCTCGGTGCTTGTTCGCCTTGAGGCGGCCCAGATGTCGGACGCGCAGCGCGCTGCATCTGAGGGGCAGATTTTGCACGAGGCGGTACAGCGCGTGGTCGATGAGCGATTGATGACCTTGGCGGCCGAGCGTGCGCACCTGGCGGTCACGGAGCAGGAGATCGACAACGCGCTCAAGTACCGCGCGACGGCCTCCAAAGTGACCATTGTCGAGTTGCTCGCAGAAGCAAAAAAGCAGGGTCTCAGCGAGGACGACTACCGCGCCGAACTGCGCCGTCAGTTGCTCGAGGGCAAGTTGGTCCAGCTGCGCTTGGGCAAGCGTGTACGCATCTCCGACGAAGACGCACGTGCGGCGTACACGCGCTTTGTGCGCGAGGTGAGTGCCGAGCCCTTGGTGGACGTCGGGCTCATTGCGTTGCGCGTCAAGGGTGACCTCGCCGACGCCGAGAAAGACAAGCGCCTCAAGCAAGCCGGGGAGCTGAGCGTCGCGGCCAATGCCGGCGGCGACTTCTGCAAAATGGTAGCCGAGTTTAGCGACGACACGGAGACGAAGAGCACCTGCGGTTCGCGCGGGCCGCAGCCGCTTTCGGCCTTTGCGGGGGAGCTCAAGGACAAGCTCGCAGCGATGAAGGTGGGCGAGGTGACGCCAGCGTTCGTGCTCGGCGACGCGCTCGTGATCTTGAAGCTACGCGACAAGCCCGGCGTGCCCGAGTTTGAGGCCGTCAAGGATCAGATGACGGAGCGCGCCTACAGCGAGAGCATGGACAAGCAGCGCAAAGCCTGGCTTGGTGAGCTGCGCCGCGAGACCTACGTCGACGTACGTATGTAGTATGCATGTAGTTTGTTGGTCGGGGGGTGAGCTGATTGCTGAGCTTGTGTCATACCCGTCATGATGCAAAACCGCGCCGTTCAACTCGCTGCTTTGGCCGTAGCTACTGCCGGCTGCTTCCGCGTCACGGTCGGCGCCGAAAGTCAGGCGCCCAAGCCAGCAACCCTGCTCACCGATGCGTCTGTGGTTGCGCCCGACAGTGCGATGCCGCCGGCGCCTGCGTTGTTCGATGGGACCAAGCACAAGGTCGTGCTCGGCATTGAGCGTCGCTGTTCGAGCAGTGGCCCGGGGGACGGCGGGTGTGAGGGCCCCTTCGACGTGGTGGTGGAAGGCGACGTTGCTACAGATGGCGCACGGTTTGTCATCCGAGAGAGCCAAGCGCTCGCGCCTGACCCTTGCATCGGATGCATCGCTCCCATGGGGCTCCTCGGCGAGCACTTTTTTCCGCGCACCGCCGAACGCTACCCTACTGCGGTGGTATCGGAGCACGCGGTCGGCTTTCGTGGGGCGCCGCGGCCGAGCAACCTTTACCTATCAACCGACAATGCAAGCTTGCCGGCAGGCGCGCCGCGTGGCGAAACATTCTCGCTTATTGTGCCAGGGGCCGAGGGACCAGAATCCAGTTGCGGCGCGCCGCCGGGGACTTCACTCCTGCACATTCGCGGAGGCGTGCTTGCTGCGCTCGTCACCGACAACGCCAATCAGCGTGTTTCCCTTGCTGACTATTGCAGCGACACCGTTAGGCCGAATCCTAGCGGCGTGTCGTATGGGCCAAACCCGATGCTGGCGTTGGGCGCAGGCCCGGCCGGCGTCGATCCCATGTGGCTGGACACTAGCGGCGCGATCATGCGAGGCAGCAACAACGCCGCTACGCGGCTTTACAAGACGGCTGCGGGCACGGAGGTGACAGGCTTTGACGTACCGCCAGATTCATTGGCCCAGGATGCGCCGCTGTTGGTCTCGGCGGTGAACGCAGCCACGGGGGGGCATTCGGTGACCCAGGTGCCCCGCAGCATTTTGGAGGACGGCGTCGCCACAAACGCACCACTGCTTCTCACCGAAGACAAGCTAAGCGCGGGAGCCCGTACGTGGATGAGCACGCCGGTGGTGATCGCGCCCTGCGTCAGCCGCGCCGCGGGTGGCGGGGGCGCGGCACGTGCAACAAGCTGCGGCTTTGTGTTTCGGAGGGTGTCACCAAATGTTGACCTGCCGGCCCAATGGCAGCTCGACAGATATGAATGGAATGGCGGAACTGGGGCCACAGGCAGCCCGGTGTTTGACCGAACAATGAATGTCGTTTCTGGACTCCCGCTGGCAATCAACCGACCGGGTGACCCTGTGCCTGCAACCTCGACACGCACGTGGCGGGCTCAGGTGGCTGCCAATGAGCACATCGTCGCAGTGCGTGTGGACTACATTGATCAGTACATCGGCAAGGCGGCAGGTGAGCCCGCGCGGTTCTATCGCCAGGGCCTTTTGATTCTCGATCATGCGGGGCGTTTGCTTGCCCATCGCTACGATCAGCCTCCCGACTAAGCCTCCGAACCGAATTGTGCTTAAAGCTCGTCACTCACCGTCATGACCACCGTACTCCGAATGCTCTTTGGCCGCCCGGCCCCAAGCGCGCTTTCTCCAGATGCGACCGACGCCGAACTCGTCGCGCGGGTGCTGGCTGGCGAAACGCTTGCTGCTTCGATGTTCTTTGAGCGATTCGCGCCCGTGGTGGAGCGCGTGATTTGCAAAACCCTGGCCCATGATGCCGAGCGCGAGGACGCGGTGTCCGAGGTCTTTGCGCGCGCGCTGGCGGGGCTCTCTGCTCTGCCCAGCGATGCAAAGGTGGGCGGCTGGATGGTAGGCGTCGCCGCCAATGTGGCGCGCGAGTTCCGACGCAAATCGCGCAGACCGCAGTGGCAAACGCAAGGCCGCGACAGTGTGCCTGAAATGTTGGCGAGTCTCGCCGATGATGACACGCGCTTCGCCGCGCGCGCCGTGTTCGAGGTGTGCGCGAGGCTCGACGAGGCGGACTCCGAGCTTGTGCTCCTTCGGTGGTTCTCGTCCCTAGACTTGGCGGAACTTGCCGATCTGCGTGGTGTTTCCCTAGCGACAATCAAGCGCCGCGTATCGCGTGCAGAGTCCATATTCTTTGAGGCCGCCGCGCGAGAGCCGCACCTGGCGAGCTGGGTGCAGCGGATGAACGCACGGGAAACGGAGGCCTCATGACACCACGCGACGAAATCAACTTCCGGCGCGCGGCGTTGCAGATTGGCGAGGCCTTGCCCGACAGCTTGGAGGGGGCCGAGCATCGCCGTGTTCGTCAGCGCTTTATGACCGCGGTAGATGCGCGAGCTGTGTCCGCGACGCCTGTGGGCCGCGTGGTGGCAATGCGTGCGGGTTACATGCTTGCTGGAGTGGCCGCACTTGCGCTGCTTTGCCGGACCGTTCCGTTCGGCTTTTCTCACCCCGACTCTCCGGCCGTGGCCATCAATGGCCCGGTATCGGCGCCCGTGTCGCGTCTACCGAGCGCGCCGATCTTTGCAGAACACCGAGCGGCGGCAGGGGCTGGTCGGGCTGCGCTGGTTGCAGCCGTTCAGGAGGGAGAACTGCTGCGGGGGGCCAGCCGTTCAAACGTGCATTCTGCAGACGTGCCTAACGACGAACTTGTATTCTCCGACGGTAGCCACGTGGTCTTTGCGACAGGTACAGAGCTTGCCGTGGGTGCGTTCGCCGAGCACGGGGCCAGCATCGACCTCAAGTCGGGCGGCCTCGAAGCACAGGTGGTGCACCAAAGCGCGGGTACAGCCTGGGAGTTCCACGCCGGGCCGTTCGATGTGCATGTTGTGGGCACGGCATTTCGACTGGCGTGGAATATGCAGAGTGCAACCATGCAGCTTCAAATGACGGAGGGCGTAGTGCGCGTAGAGGGCTGCGGTCAGGAGCTTCGCGAAGTGCGCGCGCCCGAGAAAATCTCCTTGACCTGCCTGGCTGCGTTGCCTGCGCCCGTACTTGCCCGAACTCAACGTGGGCCAACCGCAGCGGCCGGCCCACACGCAAACACAGCGGCCGTCGAGCTGGTCGCGCCCCAAGCTATCACGGCCGACGACTTAGCCGACCAAGGCCAATGGGACGAGGCCTTTGCGTTGCTCGCGCCCGACTTCGATGTGCGCTTGCGCGCGGCGAATGGCGGGCAGGCGTTGCGCATGGCTGACGTCGCGCGGCTCAGCGGTCATGCTGCGCACGCGGAGAGGGCCTACCTGCGCGCCGCAGAGCACGCGCCCAGTGGCGTTGCATCGCTGGAGCTTGCGAAGCTGTACCTCGCGCAGCGCCGATACCCAGAGGCGCTGCAGGCTGCCGATCGCGCGGCGCAGAATCCGCTCTTTGCCGAGGACGCCGCACGGATCGCGATCGATGCAGCGCTGGCTGCAGGCGACCGCGCCAGCGCCGCGCTGCGTGCTCGCACCTACCTTGCCGCGTTCCCCGAGGGCCGCCACGCGGAAGCTGCTCGTCGTTTTGCGCGCGACTAGGCTGAGGGGAAGCTTGCGCAAATGATTGCACTTTGCACAGAATGGCCGTCCGCCGATAACGCGCTTCTACGCGCGGAGTTTTCGCGCACCGGCATTGAGGTGGTCGAAATCGCCCCGCCATGTGCACGCTCCTCGGGCCCTGCATCCGGTGTGCGAGCCGCATGGCCCGCGTGGTTGCGTCTCTCGGCCACGGCGGTGTACGAGCGCTGCGATCCAACTGGCGAGTGCGTGCTCGCCGAGCAGTTTGCAAGCAACAACCGAGATGAGCGTCGCGCGGTGGTTGCGCATTTTGTCGAAGTGTTTCGACCCGACGGGGCGTCGTGGGCCGCGCTGCAAAGGCCTACGGCTCCGCGTGGGCCCAGCGCTCCGCCAGTTGCGGACCCAAGCGCGTGGAGTCTCGCTCTCTACATGCGTCAAGGCATGGGCCCACTGCCTTTGCGCGCCGGCGTAGGGGTCGAGTCGACACTGCAATACACACTGGATGCCCGATGGGCCATGGGCCTGAGCGCCGCCGCGCTACGCACGCTTGGCGGCACGGACTTCGGGCGCGCGCGCGTGCAGGCCACGCACGTGCCAGTGGTTGTAGGTGTAGAGCGCATGGTCGTGCCCGGGCTTCAGATGGGCGCCTACGTGGGCGTTTCAGCGCTTGCAGTTCAGGGCGAAGATAGGCCCAACATCACGCAGCAGTCCGGATGGGCTTTGCTGCCGCGCGCAGAACTACGTGCAAATTGGCAGCTCTTGAAAGCCAAGCACGTGTCACTGACTGCCGGTCTGCGCGCGGGTTTGCCGCTCGTCGGGGCGGAGATCGGTGTCCTTACACCCGCGGGTTACAGCCCCGAGGGCACGGCCTCGGGGCCCGACGTCTCTTATGTGCTGGGCGCTGTGTTTAGATAGCGAGCGCTCCCAGCTACTTCAGCTACTTCACCCAGCGCCAGATATCGCGCGCGGCAACGAACGCCATAAAGCTGAGCAGCGTAAGCACGCCGCTCATGTGAAGGCCCGCCTCGAACTTCTCATTGGGCCGCTTCTTCGTCACGAGTTCGTAGCCCAAGAACAAGAGGCGTGCGCCATCGAGGCCAGGGAAGGGAAGCAGGTTAAAAAACGCGAGGGACGCACTCACCAGCGCGACCAGGATCATGCCGCGCCCCAAGCTCCACGCGAACTGCTCCTTCATGTCCTTCACGAGCCCAAACACCGAACTCACACCCTCTGTGCTGCGGCTCTTGAACATCTGTGCGAGGCCCTGCGCGTTGGCCCACACGACAAGAGCGGGCTCCTTGAGCGCCAACATCGTGGCCTCGCCAATGCCGTCCACGGGCACACGCCCGGGCGCGACCATGATTTTTCCTTTCCCGCTGGCATCAGCCTTGGGGGTGGGGAACAGGTGTAGCGCTGCTCCGTCGCGCTCCACTTCGAGGTCGACTCGCTGCCCAGGCAAACCGCCAATGCGGGTCGCGAAATCCATCCAGTCCACCACCTTGGTGCCATTGATGGCCACCATGCGATCGCCGGCCCGTACGCCCGCCTCGAGCGCTGGTGTGTTGGAGCCGCCGGGCTCAACCACCACGCGCGTTGGGTCCGAATTGGGCTTGCCACCACTGAAGAACACGCCAAAGAAAATCAGCGTCGCAGCTAGGTAATTTGCTGCTGGTCCGCCTGCGATGGCCACGAGGCGCCCAATCACGCCGGCATTGGCGTAGCTGCCCTTGTCGTTCTTGTCGACGGGCTCCATCGGATTCATACCTGCAATCTGCACATAAGCCATGAAGGGGATGAGCGCGAGCTGGTAGGTGGTTTCGCTGTCCGCGGGTTTGCGCTCCAGCAGCTTGGGGCCGATGCCGATGGAGAAGCGATCGACGCGCATGCCAAACAAGCGTGCACCTAAGTAGTGCCCGTACTCGTGCACGATCATCAAAATGCCAACCGACGCAATCGCAAGCAGGTATTGCAGCATGGGCATAGACTGTAGCAGTGTCCGTCTCGTGTTGGGCCTCCTCTTGCTCGTGACCGAGGGTATCTCAACGGCCCCCGAGCCAGGACCGCATGGGCGCCCACTCGCGGAGGTCCGCATTCGTGGCACGGCCTCCGCCGCCGCCGTTCACACGCTCGACGAGTCGGCGACGCCGCGCGTCCTTGCTGGCGTTGCTGAGCTCGCAGAGACGGCACCAGGCGTGCACTTGCGGGCACTTGGCGGAAGCGAGGGCTTGGCCACGCTCTCCATTCGAGGCAGCGGCGGCGCGCAGGTTGGTGTATCGCTCTTTGGAGTTCCGCTGTCGGGGCCGGGCAACCCCACGGTCGATCTCTCATCGCTCCCGTGGTGGCCGGGCGCGCAGCTTAAGCTTACGCGCTCGTTCTCGCCAGCATCCGTCGCCGCCGAAGGCTGGGGCGGCGCCATCGACGTGTCGGAACCTGAGGCCACGCCTAGCGCCATGGAGGCGTGGGCAGGAGCCGGAAGCTACGGCACGTTGCGTGCACGCGGAGGTGTGCGGTGGCGCGGGGCGCATGCGCGTCTGAGCGTGGCCTATGCGGCGAGCCGAAGCGCCGGAGACTACGGCGCGCTAGACCCCATCGCGACCGCGGCCACGGGGCGCGACGTATTCGCCGATCGCGCCCACAATGCCAGTGCGCGTTGCAATTTACTTGCTGTCCACACGCGCGACGTGAAGCCTGATTGGATGTGGCGAAGCTTCGGCGTGTGGGGAAGTGCGCGCTCCGAACTCGCCGGAACCTCACGCGCACCCCTGCAAGATGCACGCAGTTCGACCCAACGCTGGATGCTCGGGACGGAGCTCCGGCATAGCGCCGCGACCACGCTTGCGGTCTCTGTCTATGCGCGAAACGCATCCAGCCACAGCACCGACAGCGTGCTTGAGGCGCGCGTGCGCATGCGGCCCGTGGACGCGCGTAGCGACGTGTTCGCCGCGGGCCTGGTGGCGCGCGCGGAGCAGCGTGAGCTGAGCGCGCGCGTGGACCTCAGCACCGAGCGCTATGCACCCGCGCCCGAGGCCTCACGCTTGTCGGCGCGGGCGGCTGCGGATTTCACGCTCGCGCGCTCGGAGCGTGTGCGGCTCACCCTGGCGCCGCGCGTATCTGTGTGGAGCGACGCTGAGGAACGAGCTTCCTCAGGCATGATCCCCTCTGGGTTCGCGTCCCTTGTTTGGTCTCCAGACTTGCTCACGGTGTCGGCCCACGCGGGGCGCGCCGGCCGCGCCCCTTCCTTCTTGGAGCTTTATGGAGATGACGGCGTGTTTCGCGGCAATAGCGCGCTGCGTCCGGAGACCGCATGGCTCGCGGACGTCTCGGCGCGCAAGACCTGGAAGCGCCCAGGTGCGTCG
>JAYWGI010000123.1:0-2877 GCA_043779025.1 Myxococcales bacterium | reverse complement strand
TCAACGCTTTAACATTGGAGAACAAGCCATGAACAAGACCGTAGTCTGTGTACTCAGTGCACCGCAGCACCCCGAACCGCTTTTCGACGCGCTTTTAGACGCGGGGTTTGATAACCGCGACATCTCCGTCGCATGGCTGGACGAAAAGCATCATGGTGCTTCTGACGATGTAACGCCCGTGGCTACAGACGTGCCGGGCGTCGCGGCTGCTGGCGCCAGCACAGGCGGCTACTTGGGTGGCACATTGGGCATCTTTGCGGGGGTAGGCGCACTCGTGATTCCCGGGCTGGGGCCGCTGTACGCCCTTGGGCCGCTACTCAGCATGTTCACTGGGGCCGCCGCCGGTGCGGCCATTGGCGGCATGATGGGCGGCCTTGTCGGACTAGGCATTCCAGAGACGGAGGCGCAGCGCTACGACGCGCTGATTCGTCAGGGACGCATGCTTATCTCGGTTCATGTGGCGACGCCGGGCCAGGCACGACGCGCCAAGCAAATCTGCTTGGAGCACGGCGGTCAGGACATCTACGCCATCACGGAGAGTGAGCAAGCTCCCGCCGAGCAGAGCCAAACGACCTAACAAAAACGCCACACATGTGGCGTTTTTGTTAGGTCCCGTTCATGTCCAGAGGTAGCGCTTACCGGCGAATCGCCCGTTTTTCATGAGAGTGAAAACCGGCACACAAGTTGCATTGCTCGCTACCAGCGCGCGCGCTTGGTTTGCGAAACGTGTCAGCAGGGCATCATGAAATACAAAATTCTGGTTGTGGACGATGACCAAGAGCAATGCGACCTGTTGGACGCCATGCTCACCCGCTTGGGGCATGCTCCGACGAGCACCACCTCGCCGTATGACGCTGTGGAGCGCCTACGTGCGGAGACCTTCGATGTCGTTCTCACGGATCTGGGCATGGAGGAGATGGACGGAGTGGTGCTGTGCGAGCGCATTCTTGGCACGCAGCCAGGCGTGCCCGTGATCGTGATCACTGGGCAAAGCAGCGTCGAAGCGGCGGTGTCGGCCATGCGTGCAGGGGCGTATGACTTTCTCACCAAGCCATTGGACGCGAAGCTGATTGCACTCAGCGTCACGCGGGCGGCACAGCATCGCGCGCTCACCCGCGAGCTCACTGCCCTTCGGAAAGCCGTTGCCGCGCCGCAGGACAGCGCCATCGTTGGTGAAAGCCAAGCGACGCGCCGGGTAGTCGATCTGATTGCGCGCGTGGGGCCCACAGATGCCTCTGTGTTGATTCAAGGGGATACGGGGACGGGCAAAGAGCTCGTGGCGCGCGCGATCCACGCTGCGAGCCCTCAACGGAACGGACCGTTTGTGGCCATCAACTGCGCAGCGGTTCCCGCAAATTTACTCGAAAGTGAGCTTTTCGGACACGCCAAGGGAGCATTCACCGATGCAAAGCTGCAACGCCAAGGCCTCTTCCTCGAGGCGTCAGGCGGCACGCTCTTTTTGGACGAGATCGGCGACATGCCGGTCGACATGCAAGCCAAGCTGCTTCGGGCACTGCAAGAGCGCAAGGTACGCCCGCTTGGAGGCAACGTGGAAGTGGCCTTTGATGCTCGCCTGGTGTGTGCGACGCACCGCGACCTTGAAAACGAAGTGCACCACAAGCGCTTCCGCGAAGACTTGTACTATCGAATCAACGTCGTGCGCGTCGACGTGCCATCGCTACGAGAACGAGGCAGCGATGTGCTTCGCCTCACCGATCACTTCTTGGGCAAGGTGGCGGCGCGGCGTGGCAGCCCCAAGCTCGGGATCTCCTCGGAGGCTGCCGAGCGCTTGCTGGCATACGACTGGCCAGGCAACATTCGCGAGCTGGAGAACTGCGTCGAGCGTGCTGTTGCCCTGACGCGCTTTGATCAGATGACGGTGGACGACTTGCCCGAGAAAATTCGCGCTCACCGAAGCGATCGTTTTGCCCTGCTAGCAGACGAGCCCTCTGACATTTTATCGCTGGATGAAATCGAGCGACGCTACGTGACGCGGGTCATCAAGTTGCTTGGCGGCAACAAGGCGCGCGCCGCGCAAATGCTTGGCGTGGACCGCCGTACTCTGTACCGAAAACTCGATAAATATGAGCAAAATGCAACAGAATGAACGCTCAGTCGGTACGCTGTCTTCGGACGTGGCCTCGCTTCAAACCGTCGATGCCGCGGCGTCTAATGACTATGTTCGTACCGATTTTTTGGCGCGCATTGCGCACGACCTTCGAGGTCCTGCAGGTGTTTCCTTGGGTGCGCTCGAAGAAATGGAACTCTCGCTTGACGCATCGGCTCAGTCCGCGGTGGCGCCGTTTTTGGGCATGGCGCGCCGGAGCGTCAATCGGATTCTGCGCATTGCCGAGATGTTACACCGCAGCTCGGAGCTCGCGGCAGGACGCGTTGTTTGGGACAAGAGACCTACCGAGCTTAGCGAGCTTGTGAGTCAGGCGGTAGCCTCCGTGGAGCCTCGGCAAGGCGTCCACCTGCGCGTCCTGGGCGAGCCCGCGGCATGCGTCTTGGACATAGATGCGGGGTGGTTTGGATGTGCTCTCGGTGAGCTCGTTGTGACGGCAGTGGAGCATGCGCGCCGCGAAGTGACGGTCGAGCTCAAGGTGAGCGACGGACGCGTATGGATTGTGGTGGCCTACGATGGCCGAGGCGGCCCGCTGCAGCATGTTGCCCGATTTAGCCCACCTTCAGATCGCTCCGGCCTTGGTCTCGGAATGCCCCTCGTCTGGGATGTGGTCAATGCGCACGGCGGAACGATGGATATCTACGGAGCTGAAGGTTCAAATGAGGAGGTTGCGCACGAGCTGCAAGATCGGAACCTTGCCATGCGTCGCGTGGTTTTGGGGCTACCGCTGCCTAGGTTGGAAGTACAATGAG
>JAYWGI010000122.1:0-7961 GCA_043779025.1 Myxococcales bacterium | reverse complement strand
CGCCGTCCCTCAAGCGCGTCCACTGTCTTGAGCTCCTCTAGCACCGAGAGGCTGGCGACAAGAGCGCACGAAACGACATTGTCCCGCCCAAGTCGCGTGCAGTCTACACGTTCATCTGCGCGCACGGGTAACGCAAATGCAATGCCAATCGTTCCACAAACGACATGACCTCTTAGGCTCGCTCGCATGACCTTTCGCTTCCAATCGTGGCTTCATCGATAAAGCTCCAACGAACGCATACACGAATACGGGGCCCATCACGCGCGCTTCAGTCCCCCAAGATTGAAGCTGCATTGAACTCACCGTCTTTTCACTTGACCGAATACATTCCCATCATGCCGCCCTCCATGTGGCTCGGCACGTGGCAGTGATACAGCCAGTCGCCCGGCGCATCCTCTTTCCATTCGAATGTCGAGTACATGCCTGGGCCCAACACGATATTATCCGTCAGGACGCCGTCGGCCCCCAGCCACCGATGCCCGTGCACATGGAAGGTGTGAAACTCTTGACCCATGCTCATGACGCGCCAGCGCACCAAGTTGCTCACCTTCGCTTGAAAGTGGGGCGACCATTCCTCGTAGGCGCGGCCGTTGATGACGTGCATGTATTGATGGCCACCGCGGTATTCTCCTGGGCCTGGGCCGGCATCACCTGTGCTCACACCGGGCAATGACTTGTACTTGTCCGGATCGAAGTCCGCCAAGATCACCACGTTCTCGTGTTCCGCTTTTGCTTCGTCGGGCGCATGCACGGCAAGCGCGCCAAACAGCCCGCGCACCACGCCTTCGCCCTCGCCGTTCATGCCTGCGTGGTCGTGATACGGAAACGACCCTGCGAACACAGCATCCCATTCGATGGTGATGGTCTGTCCGGGTTGGGCGATGGAAGACGGCTTCACGCCGTCGCTCCCATTTGCAAACCGCACCACATGCGTGTGCACAGAGTGCGGCTCTGTGGCCTTGTTGGTAAGCTGAATGACCACGTGGTCGCCCGCTGTCACGTCCAGGGTCGGCCCGGGCACCGCGCCGTTGTATCCGATGGCGTTGTAGATGGCCCCTGGCGCCACCTCCCAGTCAAACTCAGTGACGCTCAGCTCGAAGGTCTTCGTGTTACCGGTGGCAGGATACTCCTTGGCTGTGGGATGCAAAACTGCGGAGGCCGTCGCAGGGCTGGGATCACTGCATGCTGCAAGTATTGCGGCGCATCCCAGCAAGGCTGCGCCACCGAGTTGCAACAACCTGCTCATGGCTTGCCGCACACTTCGTTCGAGAGCTCAGAGGCCATGTCGCCCTTCAGGGTTTTGACCTTGAAACAATACGTCGAGCTCCCCCCACTGGCGGATGCGTCATGGTACGCTTTCGCGCTACCAGGGAGCGAGACAAGCTTGCCGTAGGCTCCTGCATCTTTGTTCCGCCAAAGCTCCACGCCATTAAGACCGGTATCGTTGAGCCGCCAGGTGACGTGCAAGCCACCGCCCATCGGCACGGCCGAAAGCAAGGTTGGGGTGATAGGCATGCTCGCTGAACCCGCGTCGCTCGGCGTCGTTCCAGAGTCCGGCTGCGCAACCACCGCTGAATCCGCGGCAATCATTCCGGTATCGTGGGTGCCGTCCGCGTGGGCCGCTTCAGGATGAGACTCTGATGAGCAGGCCAAAGCGGCAACGGCCAGAAAGTGTGACGCGAGTCTAATTGTAAAATGCATAGAGGGGCTCCGAGAAGGCAGTAGGCGCGAAAGTCTCAAACGTGACAGCCTCTCGGACACGCTGCCCCGCAAGCATCGCTACGGGGGTACCCGGGGAACGAGCGCGGCGGCGGCGGTCCAAACTCCCACCACACGTTGCACCGGCACGTCGGGTTGGTGACGCTGGCCTTTGAGTGCTAGCTTGGCTCCTATGTTGTTTGCACTCGGGTTTTTCATTTTTGCGGTTGTGCTGCTCGCGTGGGGCGCACGCGCCGTTTGGTTAGCCGTGAGCACTCAGGACCCTGCCAACAACCCCAAGCGCGGTGTGCTCGGTGCATTGTCGATCATCTCGGGCTTGTTCTTCTCAATACTTGCAGTGCTGGCGGCTTTGCTGGCGCTCGGCGTTCACGCAGCTGGAGGCCTCATGGGCTGGTACGCGAGCACTCAAGCCAACTGGCATTGAGCGCGCGCCTGTAGGGAGTCACCATGACGAGTCCACTGCTCATTGTTCCGCGTGTTCTTGGCCTCATGCTCGTACTGTTCGGTTTGAGAAATACCTACTTGTGGCGCAAAAACGGCACGGCCAACTTGCCAGGGCGCGTCGTGATGCCGCTCGTGATCGGCGGCTCTTTCCTGTTGCTTTCCGTGATCATCGGGCTGGGCCTCAACGGCCGCACGGACTAGGCTTTTTACTTGCCCGTGCGGCGACAGCCAATGCGCTTTACAGCGATTTGCTCGCCCACGCGGCATCGGTCTGCGTCAGAAGTTCATGGTAGCGATCGCGGTCGGCGGTGCTCAGCGCATTTGGGTTCGTACCCGCGGGGCTCAACCCCTCCCGCACATCGCTGAGCACGCCGCGTGCCGCATCCATATGGGCTTGGCTCTCGGTGGCGCGGTCTTTGAATTTGGCTTGAAGCTCGGGCCAAGGCAGGCCCACTTCGGCACTCAATGCGGCCTGTTCGTTGAGTGAGAGCGTGCCGTTGTAGACCTTGCGGTAGTAGCTGAGGGCTGCGCCATACTTGAGGCCAGGGATCATCAGCATATCCATACCGCTCAGTGTAGAGTGCATATACACGCGCAGCACCTCGCTGGTGGTCATGGTTCCGTAAGGGCCCATCCACATGGCATCGCTCAAGGCCAAGCCCCTGAACCCAACGTTGGAGCCTCGAAGCAGCCCCTTCAGGATAGGCTCGGACACGGTGGTTTGCTGGGTCGCGTCGTACACCGGGTACTTGGCATGGCCGCATAAAATGCTGAGCGTGAACGGTGAAGCCGCGCTGTGGTCGACCAAGTCAGCAAAGGGTTGTAGGTGGCGTTGCGCCAAGCCGGGGTTGGTGATGGGCGAGACCACGACGCCATCGTGCGTGTCGCCCCGGGTTTGCCCAAGGCCCGGGAAGTGCTTGGTCACAAAGATGCCGCCCGGCACACTCGCATAGCCGTCGAAGACCCGCGCCATGAGCGGTGCCACCACGGCCGGGTCTGCGTCGACAGAGCGGTTGATAAACAAGCCCTCGGCCAAGTCCAACACCGTGGCGAGTGGATAGTTGACGCCAATGGCTTTGAGCTCTTCCGCCATCAACTTGCCGTGAAGCGTGGCTAGCTCTTCGCCGACCGCGTGGTTGCGCCTGTAGGCAAGGCCAATCCAACGCGGGTGCGCAAGCGAGGTCATTCCTGTGACAAATCGCTGCACGCCCGCATTGCTGCTGCCGCGTGTAGTGTAGCTCTGACCGCCCCCCTCGTAATCTGTAGAATACAAGATTCTTGGTTTGCCAGCGCGCACGCGGGCCGCCTCGTAGCCGCGGATCGTCTCGCGCAAATCGCTCACGGTACCGCGCGCCAAGTTCCAAAACACCAGCCCTCCGGGAGGCGCCGAAGCCATCGTGGCGGACATGCTCGGACTCAAGGCCACGCGAGAGTGCTCCACCAGAAAAAGCTCCGAGAGCCGCGTCGCGCGCGTGTCGGACGCCGCCACGGGCTCCGCAAGGGTGAGAGCGTCTCCCTCAAAGTCATCTTCGGTCCGCGCGATGTCGTCCGAAGGCGCGCTACAACCGGAGAGCGCAGAGAGCATCAAAATCGAAGCAAATATCGAAGTTTTGGCAGTTATGTAGTCCACAACATTCAAGTGTTCGGCATAGATGCCCGCTGCGCCACGATTTCCGCTTGATTGGCGAGCCCCAGCGAGTAGGTTTCGCGCCGACGCTTGTCTGGTTCAGCTGGGAGGGTTCTATGAGCACAAAAATCGCAATCAATGGGTTCGGTCGTATCGGTCGCTGCGTGGTTCGTACCCTCGTAGAACGCGGCGTCACCGACATCGAGGTGGTGGCCATCAACGACCTCACGGACGCGGCCACACTTGCGCATCTCTACAATTACGACACCGTGCACCGAACCGCCAAAGTGCGCGCCAAGGCGGGCGATGCAAGCATCTCGCTGGGCGGCAAGACCATCAAAATCCTGGCCGAGCGCGACCCGGCCCTGTTGCCCTGGAAGGACTTGGGCGTGGACATCGTGCTCGAGTGCACCGGTCTCTTCACCGATCGCGACAAGGCCGCCTTGCACCTGGCCGCCGGCGCCAAAAAAGTGCTGGTCTCTGCCCCCTCCAAAGGCGCCGACAAGACCTTGGTCTTGGGCGTCAACGACAGCGAGTACGACACCGCCTCACACCACATCGTGTCCAACGGCTCCTGCACCACCAACTGCTTGGCCCCCATCGCCAAGGTGTTGCTCGACAGCTTTGGCATCGAGTTCGGGTTGATGAACACCATCCACTCGTACACCAACGACCAAACCTTGCTCGACGTGCCGCACCGAAAAGGCGACCTGCGCCGAAGCCGTGCCGCCGCGCAA
The DNA here is from genome assembly GCA_043779025.1 of Myxococcales bacterium. Classification (GTDB taxonomy): domain Bacteria; phylum Myxococcota_A; class Polyangia; order Polyangiales; family Polyangiaceae; genus JAAFHJ01. The sequence continues at coordinate 3,434 of JAYWGI010000122.1, read as the reverse complement.
AGCATGATCCCCACCTCGACGGGCGCCGCAAAAGCGTTGTCCGAAGTCATCCCATCGCTCAAGGGCAAGTTCGACGGTCAGTCGATTCGCGTGCCAACCATGGACGTCAGCGTGGTCGACCTTACTGTGACCACCACCAAGCCTGTCACGAAGGAGGCCCTTCACGCCGCCATGCGGGCCGCATCCGAGGGCGCGATGAAGGGCATTCTTGGATACACCGAAGAGCAGCTGGTCTCTTGCGACTACATCGGCGATCCGCGCTCTAGCATTTTCGATGCAACCTGCACGCAAGTGTTGGGCACAAATTTCGTAAAGGTGTTCAGTTGGTACGACAACGAGTGGGGATTCTCGAACCGCATGGTCGACCTCGCCCAGATGGTTGCCCAGAAGCTGTAATACGAACTTCAAATCACGACCGACCAGCGCGCGAAAGACTACAGGCACCATGGCACTGCTCGACGGCATTCGTTCTATTCGCGATCTCGACATCGACAACAGGAAGCTCTTTCTACGGGTTGACTTTAACTGTCCGCTCGACGGCAGCACGGTCACGGACGACGCGCGAATTCGCGAGGCGTTGCCCACGATTCGTCATGCCATGGCACGCGGCGCCAAGGTGATTTTGGCGAGCCATTTCGGCCGGCCAAGCCACGAAGCTGGCGCCAACAACAGCGCGTTCTCGCTTGAACCCTGCGGCGCCCGCTTGGCCGAGTTGCTCAATGCCGAAGTACACATGCCCGACGAGTGCACGGGGCCGTTGCCCAAAAAGGTCGTGTACGATTTGCGTGCGGGGCAAGTTTGTTTGCTGCCCAATCTGCGCTTGCAGGCGGAGGAGGAAGCCAACGACGAGACCTTCTCCAAGGCTCTCGCGAGCCTCGCCGATGTCTATGTAAACGACGCGTTTGGTGCCGCGCATCGCGCGCATGCAAGCACGCAAGGGATGGCGCGCTACTTCAAAGAGCGCGGCTACGGCATGCTCATCGAGAAGGAGCTCGCCGGCCTGATGCCCCTCCTCGAACGGCCAGCGTCGCCTTACGTTGCGGCGCTCGGCGGTTCCAAGGTGTCGGACAAAATAGATGTGATCGAAGCGCTGCTTGGCAAAGTCAAAACGCTGCTCATCGGCGGCGCCATGGCCAACACCTTCTTGGCGGCAAAAGGGTGTAATATGCAAGCATCAAAAGTGGAGAGCGACAAGCTCTCGCTCGCGCGCACGCTGCTCGAAAAGGCCTCCGCGCGAAATGTCACGGTGATGCTCCCTACGGACGTTGTCGTCGCCGGCTCGTTCAAGGCCTCCAGCGGCAGCGTCGCTCTCGTCGATGCAATGCCCGCAGGCAGTATGGCGCTCGACATCGGCCCGGCCACCCGCGAGGCCTACGTGCGCGAGCTCGCAGGCGCTGCGACCATTTTTTGGAACGGCCCCATGGGCTTATTCGAGCGTCCCGCCTTTGCCGAAGGCAGCTTTGCAGTAGCCCGCGCCATGGCCACAAGCCAAGGCTTCACGGTCGTCGGCGGCGGCGACAGCGCAGCCGCCGTACAGGCCGCGGGCAAAGAGGTGGCAAGTGCGATGAGCCATATCTCCACGGGTGGCGGCGCCGCATTGGAGCTCATCGAGGGCAAGAAGTTGCCCGGCATTGAAGTGCTGCGAGGCGCGCTGTGAGCGCCGTCGGACACGTGCATCCTGCACGGAAGCGTCTGGTCATCGGCAACTGGAAGATGCACCACGGCGGCCCCTCGGGCTTAGACTTGGCAGAGGCCGTGGCCAAGCACGCGGCCCGCACGCCTGAGGTAGATCTGGTCATCGCTCCGCCGTTCACGCTGCTTGCAGCATGCGCCGCGCACGTCGAGGGCAGCACGCTGGGCATTGCGGCCCAAACATTGAGCCCGCATGCCAGCGGCGCATACACCGGCGAAATCAGCGCCACCATGCTGCAGGAGTGCGGTGCGACCTGGGTACTGGTCGGACACAGCGAGCGCCGCCAAATGTACGGTGAGACCGACGCCGTCGTGCGCGCCAAAACCGAAGCCGCCATCAACGCAGGTCTCTGGCCTGTGGTGTGCGTGGGCGAGACCTTGGCAGAGCGCGAATCGGGCCAGACCTTGGCGGTGGTGCTCGGCCAAGCGCGCGCGGTCATCGACTTGCTTGCAGCCACCGGCGACGACGAGCCCGTCACCCTCGCGTATGAACCGGTTTGGGCCATTGGCACGGGGAAGAGCGCGGGCCCCACCGAAGCCGAAGAGGTACATGCCGCCCTGCGCGCGTTGCTGGTAGAAACCTCCCCTGCCCTCGCTGCGCGGACGCGCCTGCTCTACGGAGGTTCGGTCAAACCCGAGACGGTGGCCGCTCTCTTTGCGTGCCCCAATGTGGATGGCGCGCTTGTAGGCGGAGCAAGCTTGGATGCTGCCTCCTTCGGTGCTATTGCTCTGGCCCCTGCTGCAACTGGGACTCCCGCTCAGCTCTCTTGATCCGAACACCATGAACGTCCTCGAAAATCTGCTCTCCGTTGTCCACGTGCTCGTGGCCTTGTTGCTCGTCACTGTGATCTTGCTCCAACAGGGCAAGGGCGGCGGCCCGGCAGGCTTTGGTGGCGCGTCGGCGACGCAGGTCTTTGGTGGCCGAGGGGCAGGGAATTTGCTGACCAAGCTCACTTGGGTCTTTGCTTGTGTGTTCGTCGTGACCTCTGTGGTGCTGGGCGGTTTGCCTCGCTGGCGCGACCGCGCATTTCAGTCCCAGGTCGGCAAGACCTCGGCGCAGCGCAAGAGTGCCAAAGAAGCGGCGAAGCCCGTGGCGCCTGCAAGCCCAGCAAACGAAACGCTGGTCGCCCCCAAGCCCTGAGCGGCGCCGGTGGCACGCGCCGCCCTTGAACTGCGCATGCATGCAATGTCTCTACGCACGCGCGCACTGGCCGTGGCGCTGGCTGCGGCCTTCGCGCGTTTCGCCCTGGTTTGGCCGCTTGCGCAGGTATGGCCCCTTGCGCGTGCTGTTGTGGCCATTTCAGATGATGACTTCGCGCGTGTAACCATCGCACAGCGCTTTGCCGTCGCGCCCCACCTCGACCCATCGGGCACAAGCTGGTTGCCCGCGCAGTTTTGGGCGCTTGGGAGTGCAGGTGCGCTGTTCGGTCGATCGTGGGAGAGCATGCATCTTGCATCCATCGCGATGGGCATGGCGGCTGCTGCCTACTTGGGCTTCGTCTTGCATCTCGCATTTCCGCGCGGCCCGACGGCATGGGTGGCCTCCGTCGCGCCGTTGTTGGCGACGTGGGCCACGTGGACGGGCGCCTGCACAGTGCCCGAAGGATACACGGGCTTGTTGAGCACCGCGGCGCTAGTCGCCCTGGCGGAGCCGCGCTACCCGTGGCACGCCGCGCTCGCACTTGGGGTTGCCGCCCTGTCTCGCTACGAGGTGTGGCCCGTGGTGGCTGTCGTGGCGGCGC
>JAYWGI010000121.1:0-2882 GCA_043779025.1 Myxococcales bacterium | reverse complement strand
TGTGCAAGCGTGACTCTAAGTCGACTCCCTCCGCGCGGAGCCACGCAAGCTGCAGCGCGGCGCGCTCAGAGAGCCGCACCACGTAGCTAAGACGCGGGTCCAAGGGGGTCTGCCCACTCACGGCGGGCTCTGCCAGCCAGCCCGTCGCCGCTTCGGGGAACGCGTCGGCGTAGGGCACGTAGGGCTTGATGTCGAGCACGGGGGTTCCGTCGAGCAAGTCCACATCGCTCACGTGCACATTCAGGCCATCCACACCGCATAGCTTGAGCGCGCTCATGCCAATGGCATTAGGGCGATGCGGTGAACGTGTGGAGAACAGCCCGCGCCTTACATCGCTGCGCGGAGGCTGAACCTTGGGCTTAAACCCCTCCGCTTTGTCGAACACAAAGAGCACCCAGATGCGATCCCAGCCGGCCAAATCCTCGAGCGCAAATTCGAACCCACGCCCAGGGTAGAGCTCGATGCGGCCCGGCGTCCCCTCGGCCGCACGCGGTTGACGCGGGGCTTCGGCCTTGTCCAAGAACGGCGTGCGCGCCACACCGATGGGTTCGTGCCAATACATCCTCGCCCGGGCTAGCATTGCCGGGGTCGGCGCGTGCTCACTTTTGCCCCTGGACCCCCTTACCCCAAACCGGCTACACCGGGCCGCATCATGCCATCTCCGGTCGTCGATCTACGCCCTTCTGCGGGTGAGCTTCCCCTGCCCACCGACGTGCTCTTGCACATTCATGACTTGATGCTCCGGGGCCGCGTGCTCGAAGAGCGCCTGATCACCATGTACAAGCAAGGAGACGGCTACTTTTGGATTGGCGGCCCCGGCGAAGAGGCCTTCAACGTGCCGCTGGGCCTTCTGGTCGACAAGGGCCAAGGCCCTGCGCACGACTACCTGCACCTGCATTACCGCAGCGCCGCGACGCTGCTGGCGATGGGCGCGGACCCCGTCGCCGCGCTTCGCCAGATGAAGAACACGGCTACAGACCCGTACTCCGGCGGCCGTAATTTTTCGAGCCACGCAAGCATACGCAAATGGAACGTGGTGCCGATCTCCTCCCCCATCGAAGTGCAGTTCGCGATGGCACCCGGCACCGCCATGGTGCAAAAGCGCGCCGGCGGACGCGGCATCACGATCGTGCAAGGCGGCGACGCCGGCACGGCCGAAGGGGAGTTTGCATCCTGCCTCATTTGGAGCTCGCGACCTGCAAATCCGCTGCCCGTTCTGATGATCGTGGTGAACAACCGCTTTGGTATCTCCACGCCCTACGAGGAACAGCACGGCGAGACGTTTATCGCCGATCGCGGCAAGGCCTTCAACATGCCCACGGCCGTGATCGACGGCAACGACCCCGAGGTCGCGTACATCGCCATTCAGAAGGCGATGGAATTTGTGCGCACCGAGCGCCGGCCCTTCCTGCTGGAGGTCATGACCTCGCGCCTCTACGGCCACTCGTCGGCCTCCGGTGCCAACTTCGTGTCAAAAGAGAACGACTGCTTGGTGCTGTTCGAGGCCAAGCTGGTGAGCCGCGGTATTCTGAACCGGGCGCGCATGGATGATATGCGTGCACAATACACCCAAGAATTGCTCGAAGCCTCGCAGCGCGTGCGGAACGAACCCGCGCCTGAGGGATCCTCAATTTACAATTTCATTTTCGCCGACAAAAATCTGGTCGGAGGAGAGGTCTGATGGCCACCGTCGTTCAAGCAATCCGCATGGCACTGCATGTAGGTGAGACCCGCATGGGCGTGACTGACATCTTTGGCGAAGACGTAGGCCCACCCTTGGGCGGCGCATTCACGGCCACCCAAGGCCTCAAGACCGCATGGAACGCGCCACTCGATGAGCGAGGCATCATCGGTGCCGCCATCGGCATCGCGCTCGCGGGCGGCAAACCCGTGGCCGAGATCCAATTCAGCGACTACATCTACAACACCATCGATTTGCTCAAGATGGCTGGCAGCATGCACTGGACGTCATATGGCGACTGGAACTTGCCGATGGTCGTGATGACTCCGGTAGGAGCCGGCATCCGCGGCAGCATCTACCATTCGCATTCCTTTGATGCGACGGCTACGCATTTGCCTGGTTGGAAGGTCGTGATGCCCAGCAACCCGCTCGACGCCTATGGCCTTTTGCTCAGCGCCATCGCCGACCCAAACCCCGTTTTGTACCTCGCCCCGAAGGCGCTACTCCGCCATCGTGGAGGGCCCGGCGAGCAGCTCCCGGGGGAGCCTGACGACGAGCGCGCACTCAGCAAACTCATTGACGCGCCCGTGGGCGATCGTAGCCAGTGGAAGCCCGAATGGCCGGCGCTCGGCGACTACTTTGTGCCTTTTGGCAAAGCCAAGACTGTACGGGAAGGCAGCCACGTTACTGTGGTCACCTACGGCCGTCACGTGCATATTGCAGCCAAAGTGGCCGATGAGCTCAAGAGCGAGGGCATCCACGCGGAGGTCATCGACATGCGCAGCTTGGCGCCCTACGACTGGGACGCCATCAAGAACAGCGTGATGAAGACCCGCAAGGTGTTGTTCGTAAACGAGGAGACCGAAATCACCAACTTCGGCGAGCACTTGATTCGTCGCTCCTGCGAGGAGCTCTTCTATCACCTGCATGCTGCACCCAAATTACTTGCTGGCGCCAACGTGCCGGGCATCGGCTTGCACGACAACTTGGAGCGCGCCAGCGTGCCACAACCGGAAACCATCATGATGGCCATCCGCGAGCTGCACGCACACAAGCCGTGAACAACACCTCGGTGGACTCGTACCTCGCCGAGGGATGCGGACGCTGCGATCACTTTCAGAAGCCTACGTGCAAAGTGCATCTATGGACGCCCATCCTAAATGCACTGCGCGCGCTGCTGCTGGAGGCTGGGCTTACGGAG
>JAYWGI010000120.1:0-2884 GCA_043779025.1 Myxococcales bacterium | reverse complement strand
TGTTCAGCGGCCGCGACGCAGCGACCTGGGGCTTGGTGGGCGAGGCCGTGCCGCGTGACCAGGTCGAGGCGCGCGCCATGGAGCTCGCGGGCCACGTGGCTGCGCGCGGTCCGGTGGGCGTGCGCGAGCTGCAGCGTACGATGCGCCCCAGCGAGGCGGAGCTGAGCGCCGGCCTGCAGCGTGAGGCCGAGGCGCAGGCGATTTGCTATCAGACCGACGACTACGCGCGCGGCGTCGAAGGGGTCGCAAGCAAGACCTCGCCGGTGTTTTACGGCAAATGAGCGCCCCATGATTGTGCGCTTTGTGGTCGTGGGCAAAGTCAAAGAGCGCGGGGTCAAAGAGACCATCGATGAGTATGTGGGTCGCATCAAGCACTATGCGCGCGTGGAGGAAGTGGAGCTCAAGGACGAGCGCCACGCGGACTTGGCCCCCAAGCTGATGAAGGCCGCCTTTGTAGACCGCGCGCGGGTGGTGGCGCTTGAGGTCGATGGCAAGATGCTCAGCAGCCAAGGGCTCGCAGATGTGGTCGGCAAAGCCGAGGGCACCGGCGACTCCCTCTCCTTCGTGATTGGTGGCTCTTACGGCTTACCCAAAAGCGTGTCGGATGCGGCCCACGTGAAGATGTCGCTGAGCGCCATGATCTTGCCGCATCGTCTGGCGCGCTTGGTGCTCGCCGAGCAGGTGTATCGCGCGTTCACGATCCTGCGCGGCGAGCCGTACTCGCATTGAGGATTGCGCGTAGTGTGGCGTTCAGCGGAAGCTTGGAAAGTACACGGACCCCTTTGTGAGCTCGGTGCCTTCTTCGCGAAGCGCGTTGCTCAGCACCAAGTACATGCCTCGTTGCCTAAAGTCTGCGCTGTTGCGAAAACGCGTGGATTCTACACCAATGGCAAACGGGGTGTCGGCACCCGTGCTTGGCGCGCGTCCCGCAAGCGAAGCAGGAAGGGCAGGGAAGCGCACCTCGCGCGCGGCGGCCGGCAGCGAGAAGGCCCATGTACGGCCTGACCTCAAGCGCGTACGCACGAGCATGCCGTGCTGCGTGCGGTTGTCGCCATCCACCGTCCAGCGCAGCGTCGGACGCACGCGGTCAGCATTGTCCGCCACGGCCTCGGTGATCATCGCCGCGGGGATGCTAGCCGCTCCGAGATCAACGCTCGGCGTCGTGCCGACAATTCGCTGTGCGTAGTACAGCTTGGAGGTGTTCGGATGCCGCGGGTCGGGCTGCGAGAAGGCGAAATCGATGTAGTCTGCATGGCCCAAAAGTGAGGGCCAACGCCCCCCTCGTGTGTACCCGCGTTGCCACGCACCCATGTCGACAGCAAGACCATCCACAACTACACCGCTGTAAAGGTTGACGAGCGCTGAGGGGCCCGAGAAGGTGAAGAAGCTCACGGGTTGGGTGTAAGCCGCAACGGGTGTGCTTGTGGTGCCTCCTACAGCGGGCGCTGGCGCTGGAGTGGCCACGCCCTGTTGCGTAATGCTGTAGTCCGCCTGCTGAAGCAGCACGAAGGCGCTCACTTTGCCCGATTTGCCGATGCAAGACGTGTTGACCGCAACCTCCCACGACGCACGTGTCGCGGCGTCGGAGTACGACTCACACGCCGATACGACGCCCATGTAGTTGATGCCAGCCGGCACCGTGGGAAGTGTGAGGCGCACACGCCCTAGGGCGTCACCTTGAGGCGCGGTAGGCTCCGAAAGCTCCAGCGCGTCGCCGGCACGCACATCCGTGTATGTGAACGCGTCGCCGTCACTCAAAAGGGTGACCATGGCAACGTTGGTCGCTTTGAGCGAGGCCTTGCCGGCGGCATCGGTGGTGGTCTCCTCAAGCACTGCGCCGGCTGCGTCGTGTGCGACCACGGACCAGCCCACGCGAGGCACAGAGCCTATGTGCGTCCACACCGAGATCCCGGCTGTGGCCGCGTCGCCTGCGGGAGAGGCTGCGTCCGGCGGCGCGTTGGTGTCGGGCGGTGTCGGCGTTGAGGTGTCGCGCAAGGTGCCGGCGTCGTTCAGAGGCGCAGCAGGTAGCTCCGAGGTCGAGGAGGCACAAGCGACCACAACGGCCGCGGTCAGAGCGTAAAGGGGGAGCGCGTTTCGCATGACGAAACGCTACATGCGGAGGGGGCGGCTGTCATCTTGAACTGGTCCACGCGCTGTCATCCTGAGCGGAGCGAAGGACCTCCCGGGCGTAGTGCGCGTCCCTCGGGAGGTCCTTCGCTCCGCTCAGGATGACAGACGGCGTCGGGAGGTCCTTCGCTTCGCTCAGGATGACCGGGCTGCTCTAAGTGGTGGGCAGATCAGCCCGCCGCGCGCTGCACGCTCGCCACTTTGGCCATCACGAGCTGCTTCATGCCGGGCTCGGCCCATGCGGTATCCGGCACATACAACTGAATCACGGTTGGCCCGCGCATCAGCGTCAGTGCGCAGCGGCCCTCCCGGGCTTCGGTCAGCTCATCCCAGCCTACGTGCGTGGTAGAGGCCGCGCTTCCGACACCGCCTTCGAAATGCAAACCGCTCGCCGAAAAGCGCGCGGCAGCGTGATCCAGCCGCTGCATACCTTGCCGGATAAACCGCCTCCTTTGCAGAGGTCGAACAGAAAGCTGCGTAACGAAAAGAGCCCTGATGGTGACACATATCGCTCCCAGAACACCGACGAAGGCGAGGCCAATTGAGGCTTCGTGGTGCGGCGGCGGGAGTAGCCGCGGTACGGCAAGAATTAGAAACGCTCCGCCCAAAATAAACGCGCAAGCGTTGGCGGCAATGCGCGTCCAAGACAGAGCGGGCGCGCGCCTTGCTGCATAGAACGACAGCCAGTATGCCTCATCCGCTACATACGCAGCACTGGCAAATGGCTGCTCCTCACTCATCTCTCTCAATCCTCGTA
>JAYWGI010000119.1:0-8064 GCA_043779025.1 Myxococcales bacterium | reverse complement strand
TCTCGTCGCGAAACACCGCAGCCGTCACCGTGGTGCCCATGCCCCGCATGTCGCGGTTGGCTGCCGCCTGGTTGAAGATGCGTGTGCCCGCCTCCTCCACAGCCTGGATCAAGTTGCGGGCGAGCTCCTCCCGCGAAGGGGCTGCGGCCGGCGAGCGCATGCGTTCGAAAAGCGTATCTACAGCCATCTGGCTGGCGACCTCGCCCGCCGCCGCACCACCCATGCCGTCGCAGACCGCAAGCAGCAGACCACGCTCGCTAATCTGAAGGGTCTTGGTTTGCTTTTCAGGTGTGCGCTCGCTCCCCGCAAGATCTGCGACGAGGTAGTTGTCTTCGTTGTGCGCACGCTCTCGACCCACATCCGTGCTCGCGCACAGACGAACGCGCAGTGCGCTCCCCAAGGAGTGAGAGGACTCTGCGGTGGGATTTGAGGAAAGCTCAGTCTGCGTCATGGAGAGTCCTTGCCAGCGTTCGTGGGGAGCTCTGCACGGAACACTTGGTCACCGACCCGAAGCTGGTCGCGGTGCACAAGTTCTGCGTCGCCTTGAATTCGAACGAAGGTGCCATTGGATGAGCCTAAATCATACAGGCGGAATGTTCCGTGGGCATCTTCTTGCCGGATTGAAGCGTGGCGTCGGGACATAAAACCGTCTGTAGGGAAGACCATATGGCCTGTTTCCCTACCAATGGTGAATTCTCCGCCGCGCATATAGACGGTGTCAAGCGACAGCTGTGCACGCGAACAGACAACGACACGCGCGCGAACATCGCTGTCGTCTACGCCTGCTGCGAGGGTGTTGTCGTCCAGGCGTGCAGCACCTAGTCCAGCACGTCCCAATATCTCAAAGCGCAGCAGCTGGTGCCCCACCCAAAAGGTCGAGCCGTGTACCAGTGGCAGCCCGTGCCGGCTCTCGGTTCCGGACTCGCCCCGCACACGCAAAAACGTACCGTTGCTTGAGCGCAGATCCACCAATTGCCAGCGCGTGCCGTCGCGCATGATGCGTGCATGGCGCGGGCTCAGCGTCGCGTCCTCTGGAAGCACCAGGTTGCCTTCGGTGCGGCCGATGTCGAAGGTGTCGTAAACGACGTTCTGACCAAGCTCACGCCCGTCGCGTCCAAGGCGTGTCAAACGCAAGCTGGCTCTCTCCTTTGGTGGCGCGCCCATGTCTCCGCGCAGCTTTGTATCGTGGCCGGCGCCCGAGGTCGGGCGGTCGGTGCCGATGGCGGCTGCCACAGGCGGTACGGGCGAGCGCGAACGGGCGACAGAACCGTCGTGGGCCTCAAGCCCCTCGTGCTTGTAGTGCGAATCTGCGAAGCCGCCGGGTGCCGTACCGCGAGGAGGCTCCGCCGCTGGCGGGCGCGTGCGCACTGCTCCCGGGGTCTGCGCCGCCGCCTGAACGGCCTTGCTGCGCTCGGTCGGGCCCGTTTCCTGCGGCGCTGGAGCCGGCAGTGCGATGGGAGAACCGCAGGCTGCGCAAAACCGAAACCGCATAGGATTCGCCGCGCCGCACGTTTTGCAGTTGGGCTCAGGCGCGGCGCTGTTGCTCGCGAGCGCTGCAGAGCCTGCGACGATATCCTGCAGCGGAGCCACAGGGTCCACCGCCATGGCTGGCGGCGCAAGAGGCAAGCGCGTCCCGCAGTCTGCACAGAAGCGCAGAGGGGGGGCGTTGTCTTTGCCGCAAGAAGTGCAGGTGGTCACGGGCCCAATGGGACCGCAATAGCAAGGCTGGCGTCAAGCCTCGCTATTGCGGTGTAGAATGATTTCCGTGGCGCACGTCGTCGCCGGCCATGACAAATAACGCTTCCTCGGCGATATTGGTCGCGTGGTCGGCGATACGTTCGATGTACTTCGCCACACGCACGACCCCGAGACTCGCGCGCACCACGCTGGAGTCGTTCTCCATGAGCGCGATCATGTCTGAAATAGTCTGACCATAGAGAGCGTCCACGGCGTCGTCGGAGCGCAGCACTTCCTCCGCCTTGGCGCGGTCGTCCTCTACAAAGGCTTCGAGGGCGTCGCGCACCATTCCTTGCGCGATATTGGCCATGTCGCGGATGATCTGTCCGCGGCCCGGAGGAATGGGACCGAGTGAGGAATCTGCCGCGCGCTCGGCGATGTTGAGCGCCTCATCGCCGATGCGCTCGAGGTCGGTAACCAGCTTCAGCGCGCTGGTGAGCAGACGCAGATCGTACGCCACAGGTTGACGCAGCGCGAGCACACGAAGCACCAGAGCATCGATGTCCATTTCGTCTCCGTTGATCTGCGCGTCCAGTGCGCGTACTTCGGCGATGAGAGACGTGTTCCCCGATAGAAACGCGTCTACGCCTAGGTTTAGGCTGCGTTCGCAGCGCGCTCCCATGGCCACGGCGTGGGCGCGCAATTCGCGCAGCTCTGCTTCGAAGTCTCGGCTGGTGTGGTGAGTGGCCATCGTTCAGTCGAAATCTGTATCACGCACCCGCGGCGCGCTACTGCGAATTCCAAGCGCCGTTGCGCATGAGGGGGCCCGAGTAGGCCCCAAGCGCCCGGAAACGCCGGTAACGGTGCGCCGCGAGCTCGCGCCCTGTCAGTCCGCTCAGTGCCGTAAGCGAGGACTCGATGTAGTCACCCACTGCACCGGCAGTGAAATCATAATCGGTGTGGGCGCCTCCTGCGGGCTCTACGATCAACGTGTCTACGACGCCGAGCGCGTGCACTTCGCGCGCCGTAATCTTGAGCCTCTCGGCGGCGAGCGGGGCCTTTGTACCGTCCTTCCAAAGGATAGACGCGCAGCCCTCCGGCGTGATGACGCTGTAGATTGAAAACTCAAGCATGGCCACGCGGTTTGCGACGCCCAGCGCCAGCGCGCCGCCCGAGCCGCCTTCGCCCAACACGACACTCACCACGGGGACTTGCAGCGCGGAAAGCGTTGCGAGGCAGCTGCCGATGGCCTCGCTCTGGCCGCGCTCCTCGGCGCCAATGCCGGGGTACGCGCCTTGGGTGTCGATGAGCGTGATGACCGGGAGCTTGAAGCGCTCCGCAAGCTTGTAGAGGCGCTCCGCTTTTCGGTAGCCCTCGGGGTGCGGCATCCCAAAGTTGCGGCGCATATTCTCCTTGGCGGTTCGGCCTTTTTGGTGCCCAACCACCACGCAGGAGCGGCCGCGGATCCGCGCCAACATACCCACAATGGCCGCGTCGTCGGCGTAGCGCCGGTCGCCGCTGAGCTCCACCATGTCGGTGGCAATGCGACTGAGAATATCCAAGGTGTAAGGCCGGTCGGGATGCCGGGACAGGCGTACTCTGTCCCAAGGGCTGAGGCCCGCGTAGATCTCGCGCGCCAGGGCATGGGCATGCGCCTCGAGCTCGGCGATGGTTTCTGCATGCGTGCCGGTGCCGCCATCCAGTTCTCGTAGTTCCCGCACGCGTCGAAGCAGTGGCGAAACTTCCGCCTCAAAGGGCCATTCAAATCCCGCCATGAACTTGCTCTCCGGATTCGGGTGCTGGGATATCAATGCGGAATACACGTACCGCGTTGTCTTTTCCTTTGACCTTGATGGGGCCAACTTCGGTGACGGCAATGGCGCCTGCAAGCGCGCTGCGGGTGGCCTCCGAGATAAGGATCTCATAGGGGCCAGCCAATGCGCAGAGTCGTGCGCTGGTGTTGGCAGGGTCACCCACCACCGTGTAGCTGAGCGTGCGGGAGCTGCCCACGTAGCCCGCGATTACAGGGCCTGTGTCGATGCCGAATCCAGCCTCGAGCGGAGGTAAATCTCGTGCGTGGCGGCCCGCGTTGAGCGCGCGTAGGGCGGCAACCTGAGCAATGGCGCATTGCACCGCGCGCAGGACATCGTCGGCTTTGGACTCGGGAGCGCCGAAGAGCGACAGAATGCCGTCGCCCATGAATTTGTCGAGCGTGCCGTCGTGTTTGAAAAGGACATCGACCATGGCCTCGAAGTACTCGTTGAGCCAAGCCACCATGGCGGCCGCGGTGGTGCGTTCGGTGAGCGAGGTGAAGCCACGAATGTCGCTGTTGAGCACGGCGCAGCGTGCAATGTGCACGCCTCCTGCTTTGACTTCGAGCGCGCCGGAGCGCACGCGCTCCGCAAGATTGGGCGAGAGCGTGCGGGCGAAGCGCTCGCGGGTCAGCACCTCGGCGGCGATGCGATGGGTGAGGCGCGCGTTGGCGACGAACATGGCGGCCTGATGGCCGAGCGTCGCGGCTACGAGCAAGTCCTGGTGTCGGAACTGTCCCAGGGTTTGCGCATCCAGCCACACGGCTCCCAGAACCTCCCCCTCGTGCACCAGGGGCACCACGATGGCACTCCGAATGGCGTTGAGGATCATCGAGCGGCCGCGGGACGTCCCAAAGTCTTGGGCGGCATCGTGCGTGAGCACTGCGGCCTTCTCGCGTACCACGTGCTCCAAAATGGTGGTGGAAACGTCGACCTGTGCGCTTTGACCATCGAGGCCCAAGCCCACCTCGGGCGTGAGGACGCCCCCGCTGTCCTTGAGCAAAATCACGCCGCGATCAGCTCTTACATGCTTGAATAAAGCACGTAACAATTTGGTGAGGACTTGATGCAGATCGGGCTCGGCCGACAGATCGTTGGACAGCTCGACAGCAAAGCGCAACCGCTCATAGTCGGCCGCGAGCCTGGCCGGATCGTGGTTTAGTTGCTCGGCGGTGGCAAAGGCGTGGGCCACATCAATCTGCGTGTTGATGTCGTATAGCGCCGTGCGGCTTGGAGGTGGCGCATCGCGTTTTGGGCCGCGGCCAGCGAAAGGCTGCGCGTCGGATTGGTCGTATGTGATGCGCACCGCGCCTAACGCGATAACGTCACCCGACTGAAGTGCAATACGATGATGGCATGCGACGCCGTTGACAAAAGTTCCGTTCAGACTGCCTAGGTCCACAAGTGCGTAGCCTGCGCCTGCGGGCTCGAGCAAAAAGTGCTCTTTGGAGACATTGCGATCGAGCACCTGCAACCCGCAATCGGGGTGCCTGCCCACACGAATCACGCCCTTGAGCAGGCGGGTCTCGGTGCTGGTTTCAGAGCGGATGTGCAGTACGGGCATCGCGGTGGCGTGGCGGCCATTGTGGCAGCACCCCGATCTGTACCCCATTTGGCGCGAATGTTGGCGTAAAGTCCTGTGCTAACGCGATGACAAAAGCTCCAGACAGCCGGCCCGGTCCCACGGCGACCAGTAAATCACCGAAGAAGAGCGGCACAAAGCGCGCACCTGCTTCGACGTCGTTTGCCGTTCCACGCTCGCACGCACAGGAGTCACCGCAGTCCCATGCGAGGGAACTGACGCGGGTACCTGCCCACCTTGTCCACTTTGAAACACCTAGCTCGTGGTTGTCCCAAGAGGGCCAGTCGGGCAGTGCCACGCTGCTGCAGGTCACGGGTGAGCATTCGCTGCGTGCGCTGCGGTTGGGGCTCACGACACGAGGTCGTGGCTTCCACGTGTTTGTTTCCACGCCCGACGATGTGCGGGTGGTGGATGATATCGTGGCGGAGGCGCGCGAGGTGCTGGCGGCGAAAGCGCCGCCCGGCGACGTGATCTATGTGCACGACTTTGCGCGCCCCGAAGCGCCGCGCGCGCTCATGTTGCCAGCCGGGCAAGGCCCTGTGTTTGCAGACCTCATGCACGCGCTTGTAGACGAGCTCGCAGGGGAGGTCATCGACGCGGCCGAGTCTGATCGTGTGCGCAAGCGTCAGGCCGAATTGGTGCGCGGATTTGAGGAGAAGACACGCGTGCGTTTGACGGCGCTCGAGGAAGCCGCGAAGGGATTGGGGTTCAGCGTAAAGAGCGGCCCGGGTGGTCTGCAGACGCGGCCTGTGCTTCACGGCAAACCCCTTACACCCGAGCAATTTACCGCACTCGATGCAGGGACCAAGCGCTTCTTCAACGAGGCCGAGGCGGCACTTGCAGCGGAGGTCGAGCGTGCGGCAACGGCCATTCGCGCTGAGAACATGCGCTTCGAGCAAGCCCGCGACGAGGCCTTAGGGCGCGCCGCCGCTGAGGTGGTCGCCAAAGCCATTGTGAAGCTCAAGAAAAAGTGTGCGGGCTACGGTGAGGCGCTGCTTGCGTACCTAGATGACGTGGGTCTTGCGCTCACCCGCGACTGGGAGGACTTGGTTACGCCGGAGGACACCCCAAGCAATGAGGGCGATGACGACGAGGGTGAGGAAGACCCCGAGCAGGCCACCCGCTTGCGTCGCTTTCGCGTGAATGCGTTCGTGACCCGCGGCGGCGATTGGTCGCCCGTGGTTCATGAGGCCATTCCGAACTATGCCAACTTGTTTGGCTACCTCGAACGGCGCATGCGTTTCGGTGCATTGCTCACGGACTTCACCCGCGTGCGTGCCGGCGCCTTGCATCGTGCATCGGGCGGCGTGCTTGTCATTCGCGCGCAGGATTTACTCACCGATCCGATGATCTGGGAGCGCCTTAAGCGCACGTTGCGTGACGGCCAGGTAAGTCCGGAGGACCCAACGGGCCCAATGGGCTTGTATGCCACCACGCTACGGCCATCGCCGGTGCGCGTAGACGTGCGGCTCATGCTCGTGGGCTCGCCTTCGACCTACGCCGCGCTTTTGGACGCCGACCCGGACTTCGCTGCGCTGTTCCGCGTCAAGGTCGAGATCGACGGCAACGTGCCGCGCACGCCCGAGAATGTCGCCAAGCTCGATGCGCACTTGTGCAAAATCGCCGCGGCGTCGGGCGCCGCGCCCTTGTCGGCCGATGCGCGCGCGGAGCTCATGTCCTACGCAAGCCGCCTTGCAGGCCGTCGCGATCGGATCAGCTTGTCCGTGGCGCCGCTGGAGGAAACGGCAGTGTTTGCGGAGGCCAAAGACGGCATCGTGACGCGCGACGAGATCGTGCGCGCTTGGTCCGATAGGCGAGACCGCACGGGCGCTGCGGAGCGCGAGTTCCGTGACTTGATACGCTCCGGGGAGATTGTGATCGACGTCGAGGGAGCACGTGTAGGTTGCATCAATGGCCTGAGTGTCTTGTCCACCGGCGACGTGGAGTTCGGCCAACCCGTGCGTATTACAACTATTGTCGCGCTGGGCCGCGAGGGCCTCATCGACGTGGAGCGCGAGGCGCAACTGGGCGGCAGCATCCACACCAAGGGCATGGCCATTTTGCGCGGCTACTTGTCGCGTTTGTTTGGTCAAGAGCGTCCGCTCAGCTTGCGGGCGCAGTTGGCGTTCGAGCAGTCGTATGGTGAGATCGACGGCGACAGCGCATCCGCCGCTGAGCTTTTTGCCTTGCTGTCATCGCTGGCCGACGTGGGTATCGATCAGGGCGTGGCTGTGACGGGAAGCATGAACCAGCTGGGCGCGGTGCAAGCCATCGGCGGCGTGTGCGCCAAGATCGAGGGCTTCTACGATGTGTGCCGCGCCAAGGGTTGGACGGGCAAGCAGGGCGTGATGATGCCGCGTGTCAACCTAGACGGGCTCATCTTGCGCGAGGATGTCGCGCGCGCCATCGAGCTCGGAGAGTTCACGCTTTACGCCATCGAGAACGTGGCCCAAGGCGTGGAGGTGCTCACGGGCATTCCCGCGGGCGATCGCGACGAGGGGGGCCGTTTCCCCGCAGGCAGCGTGTTCGGCCGCGTGGAACGCCGCCTCATCGAGCTTGCCGAACGGTTGCGCGACGCCGAGTCACCACGCCCTGCAGGCGCCGTGGCCGAGGCCCGAGACGATGCGAGTAGCGTAGACTTGTCTACCGACAATTTGAGTCGGTAGCCATGTGTACTGCACACGCTTAGCGCGCGTGTGCAATGCTCGCTTCGAGGACGCTGTCGATTCCGCGTGCGAGATCGGTGGGCGAGAGTTCGACGGCGAAGTCCGGCTCCACGGATTTACCCTCAAGCCCAGTACCGTCGATTGCCAAGCCACGATAGGGATCGACGGCAAGCAAAACGCGTGGGGCAGTACCGACAAATTTTATCGGCACGCCGCCGCCGTAGGAGCCGGATGCGGGAGCTCCAACGAGAGGTACGCCAAAGCGTTTGGCTGCGAGCGCGGTGTAGTCGGCGGCGCTGATAGACAGGCCGTCAATAAGCATCGCCAC
>JAYWGI010000118.1:0-2914 GCA_043779025.1 Myxococcales bacterium | reverse complement strand
CATTGGGCGCCACCGACGCCGTCGCAGGCACCGATGTGGCGCGCTGCATCGCACTGGCCGACCGCCTCGACAGCTTGGTGGGCTGCTTCGCGGTAGGCCTCGAGCCTACGGGCACCACCGACCCCTATGCGCTGCGCCGGGCTGCCATCGCAACACTGCGCACCTTGATGGAGGCCTCGGCGGAGAACGAGGCCTATGCAGACTTGGATCTCAACGCGCTCATAGATGCATCTTACACGGGCTTTGAGGGCGTCAAACTCGACAAGGATTTGGCCGCCGCCGCTTCTGCGCTAAGCTCCTTCCTCAAGGAGCGTCTGCGCGGCTTGGTCGCCAGTGAGACCAGCGCGCGCGCAAGCGACGCCATCTTCCACGACCGCGCGAGCGCAGCCTCGCTGATCGCTTCCCCGGTTGTCACGCTGCGCCGTGCCCGTGTGCTTAGCGACGCAACCGCGCGCGACCCAGCCTGGTTGGTCAAAGCGCGTACGGTCGCCAAGCGCCTTGCTGGAATCAGCAAGGCGAGCGCCCCTGTGCATCATGCAGCCGCGGTTTTCTCAACTGCGAGCGACGCGCAAATCGCTGGCGTAGCCGATGCACTTGGCCAGGCTACGGCCGAACTTCGAAGCGCCGCGCAAATGCATGAAGCTCTAAATGTAGCCTCTAAAGCGGCAGAAACCTTGGACGCGGTGTTCGAAGGCACGCTCGTCAACGACCCCGCCGACGCGCTTACCCCCAAGCGCTTGGAGCTGCTCTCTTTTGGTGCATCCTGCATGGATCGCATCGCCGACTTCTCTCGCCTTGGAGCCCTCGACGCATGAACAAATCCTACGGTACCCAGCCCACCCTTGCTCAAACCGACTCCGAAATCTCTCACCTCATCGCCGACGAGAACGCGCGCGAGCATGCGTCTCTACGTCTCATTGCGAGCGAAAACTACGCGTCGCTAGCCGTACAGCAAGCGGCGGGCTCCTGCCTCGCCAACAAGTACTCGGAGGGCTACGCCGGCAAACGCTACTACGAGGGCCAAGCGGTCATCGACCAAGTCGAGCAGCTCGCCATCTCGCGCCTCAAGGGCTTGTTCGGCGCTGAGCACGTAAACGTGCAGCCCTATTCTGGCAGCCCCGCCAACCTTGCGGTGTACCTCGCTTTTTGTAACGCGGGCGACACCGTCATGGGCCTGAGCCTTGCCTCGGGCGGCCACCTCACCCATGGTCACGGGGTGTCCATCACGGGCAAGTACTTCAAGAGCGTTCCCTATGGCGTGCGCCAAAGTGACCAGCGCATCGACATGGACGAGGTGCGGAAACTCGCGCTTGAACACCGCCCGAAGCTGCTTTGGTGCGGCACTACAGCGTATGCACGCACACTCGACTTTGCGGCCTTCCGCAGCATTGCGGACGAAGTGGGCGCGGTGCTTGCCGCGGACATTGCCCACATCTCGGGTTTGGTCGCTGCGGGCGCGCACCCCTCCCCGGTGGGCATCGCCGATGTGGTTACGTCGACCACGCACAAGACGTTTCGCGGCCCTCGCGGCGGCATGATCTTCTGCAAACAGGTGCATGCTGCAGCCATCGACAAGGCGGTGTTCCCGGGCCTGCAGGGGGGCCCACACAACGCAACCACGGCCGCCATCGCTGTCGCCGCGAAGGAGGCCGCAACGCCAGAGTTCAAGGCGTATGCGCGCCAAGTCGTGCAGAATGCACGCAGCTTGAGTGAAGCACTTGGCGCGAGGGGCTACAGCTTGGTCACCGGCGGCACCGACAACCACTTGCTGCTCATCGATCTCAGCAACAAGAACGTCACGGGCAAAGTCGCGGCGCAATCGTTGGACCGCGCCGGCATGGTCCTCAACTACAACGCCGTGCCTTTTGACACGCGAAAGCCTTTCGACCCATCGGGTGTGCGTCTTGGCACGGCGGCCGTGACTTCACGCGGTATGGGCGCGGCCGAGATGCACAAGCTCGCGGGCTGGGTGGACGAGGTGATTCAGAGCGGCGCCAACTCCACCGTAGAAGCGCGCGTGGCGCAGGAGATCAGGTCGCTCTGCGACCAATTCCCCGCGCCCGGCATTTGCGTGTAATTCACACAATTTATCTCAAGGGGCGACTTTGGCAGACGCGGCCAAGCATGCACCGCGGCCTGCACGCGCGCCCTCGTCGAACATCAGAAAGGTGGATTGAGGCCCCGACTGCCCGGGTTTGAACTGGACCTCAAACACTTTCGCTTGCGCGCGAGAACGAGGGTCCAATGCTGCGATGGCCCAAGCAAGTTCTGATGGCTGAGCGGCCAGGGACCCCATGTCACGGGCCAAACCGCTTGCCTGAGCAAGCAGACGGACTCCTGGGCCGACACCCGCTGGCGTTGCAGGGATAAGAATGCGTTGCGTGACGCGCAGGACACGAGCACCGTAGAGCGAGTTGGCGATGGCCTGCGCATTGGCAAGGGTCACGACCCCGGTGCGGTTTGCCCGAAGGTCAAACATATAGGGCTGTATCTTGCCGTTGGTGCCCGCATCGATCAGCGAGGCCGCAGTGATTCCATCGAGGTTCGAATTGCTCACCATTCCCGATGCAGGGGTGGTGATGCGAGGCCGTACAAGCGCGTCGCTTTCAGCCGCGAGTTCCGAGATACTTTCGCTCTCCGCGGCGCAGCCTGCCGCAGCGCACGCGATCAGCGAAACCAAGCATAGCGAGCGTCGGAGTGTGTTCATGAAGTGCGCAGTAGCACCAGTAGTCTCAGGCGCCAGGAGGGCCACGACGATTTCGTCGGCGCCGCATCCCCCCCTTTGGAGCATGTGAGAGCGCGCTATCGAGGGTCGGCGCAGCAGCGGTAGCCCAGCTGATAGAACGAAAATAACTCAAAGTGAGCCACGGTGGTGGGCCTGCATCGGGTACGCACCGGGCCCCAGTAGCCGCCC
>JAYWGI010000117.1:0-2919 GCA_043779025.1 Myxococcales bacterium | reverse complement strand
TCGCGCAAGAGGGCACCATTCAGCTCTACGTGCCTGAGCGCGGAGGCGATCCGATTCTTGGCGCCGTTGGCCAGATGCAGCTCGAGGTTGTAAAGTACAGGCTTGGTGGCGAGTACAACGTGGAAGCGCGCTTCGAGGCGATGCCTTGCGAATTTGCTCGTTGGGTGGCGCGCGCCGACGGCAAGGAATTCGACATTTTGGACTTTGACCGGCAGCGCTTGGGCATCCCCTGCCGCGACGTGCGTGGCCGCGCGGTAGTGCTCTTTGCGGGCGACTGGCAGTTTAACTCGGCCAAGCGCGAGATGCCCGGCATCGTGTACGGCGAGACGGCGCGCGGCCTTGTGGCGGTGGAGATGCAAGCGTGAAGTTTCGCGTCGCCACGCTCAACGCCAACGGCATTCGCTCGGCCACCATGAAAGGCCTCGCGGGCTGGATCGCACGCACCTCACCGGATGTGCTCTGCATCCAAGAGGTGCGTGCCAGCGATGCCGATGTGCCCAAGGAGCTGTTTGATTTGGGCTACGAGGTGCACCTCTGCGCGGCCGAGAAAAAGGGCTACAGCGGCGTCGGTGTGTGGTCGCGCATTCCGGTGAAAAAGGTCGTGCGCC
The DNA here is from genome assembly GCA_043779025.1 of Myxococcales bacterium. Taxonomy (GTDB): domain Bacteria; phylum Myxococcota_A; class Polyangia; order Polyangiales; family Polyangiaceae; genus JAAFHJ01. The sequence goes on along the minus strand of JAYWGI010000117.1, from coordinate 2,311 downwards.
ATTTGCCGGGCGAGACGGAGTTTGATGCCGAGGGACGGTACATCGAGGTGGACTTGGGAGAGCTGCGGGTGGCGTCGGCATACTTCCCTTCGGGAACCAGCGGCGACGAACGTCAGCAGGCCAAATACAGGTTCCTGAGTCACATGCAGGCCCACCTCAAGAAGCAAGCTAAGGCCAAGAAGCCAATGCTCGTGTGCGGTGATGTGAACATCGCGCACAAGGAGATCGATCTCAAAAACTGGAAAGGCAACAAGAAGAACTCAGGCTTCTTGCCCGACGAGCGCGAATGGATGACTGAGCTTTTTGAAACGCATGGCTACCGCGACGTGTTCCGTGCGCTCTGCACAAAACCGGACATGTACACCTGGTGGTCCAACCGGGGCCAGGCCCGCGCCAAGAATGTGGGCTGGCGCATCGACTACCACTTGGCCCCCCCAGCTCTCGCCAGCAAGGCCGTGCATACCGAAATCCACGCCAACGAGCGCTTGTCGGATCACGCGCCGCTCATTGTGGACTATGCGCTTTGAGCCGCGAACCACACGCGCTCGGCCTCTGCGCGCACCTCCGAAAGCGTCACTCCGTGCTCACGTGCGGCGCGCGCGCAGTCTTCGAACTCCGCTTTGACGCGCACTGGTAGACCTGGCCGCGCCGCCACTTTGAGCTGAATCTCACCGTACTTGGTGGTTGCGGCGTGCAGTTCACGCGCCAGCTCTTCGCGTGTCACGACGTGGCTACGCACGCCCAGGGTGCGCGAGTTTGCAAAAAGTGCAGTCTGCATATTGTCTTCCACGGCGGAGTGCACAAGCGCGTGCACCACGGCGAGCGGTCGGCCCTTTTTGCCGATAGCTTGCACTGTCCACACATCCACCGCGCCCGCATCACGCAATCGCTCCGCAAGCTCGGCGAGCTCCTCACCCGTCATGTCGTCTAGGTTCGCCGCGAGCTCCACGAGCTGGCTGCGTTCATCGCTGGAGCTCAGAGCACTGGTACTCGGCGCCGGATCAATGAGCACCGCACGCAGCGCATTGGGGCGCTCCTTGCGGTCTTTGCTCCCCAAACCCCAACCGGCACGCAGCACGCGGCCTGCTGGCCAAACGCTCGCGGTTTTGCCCAGCGCGCCTACAAGCGCCGCACCGGTGGGCGTTACGAACTCAAAAGCATCGGGAACGCCGTAGGTCTGATGACCGGCCAAACACAACACCACGGCCGGCGCAGGTTGGGGAATCTGCCCGTGCGCCGCCGTGACAAAACCCGTGCCAAAAGGCAGCGGCGAGACACACAGCTCTGCGCCCAAAAACTCCAGCGCGATAGCAACGCCCACCATGTCGACGATGCTGTCCACGGCGCCCACTTCGTGAAAATGCACATCCTCAATACTTGTATGGTGCACCTGCGCTTCGGCCTTGGCCAAGAGTGCGAACGCGCGCTGTGCGCCGTCCTTCTCCTCGGCAGACAACGAGGAGCTCTCAATGAGATCGCGAATCTGGGCGTAGTCGCGCGGTGGCTGGCCATCCTTGACATGCACGTCGACCTTGAGCCCGCTTACGGCGTGGCGCTCGCCGCGCGCGAGACGCAGCTCGTAGCCATGTAGACTCATGTGCTGCAGGCCGTGCTCAATTTCATGCCACGGCACGCCCAAGTCCACCAAGGCCGCGAGCATCATGTCACCGGCAAGGCCGCTCGGAGCGTCCAGATAAAGCACCTTGCCGATGCCCGCGCCGCGCTCTAGCGGTGGCTGCGCCGGCGCGGCATCGCTGTACGCGTGCACATTGTGGGCGTGCACATGAGCTTTGGGTGCGTGGCTGTGATCGTGGCCATCGTGAGGCATTTACATGGTCTCCGCCACGGAGGCGCTAGGCGGCGCCATGATACGGGCCACGGCAAACGCCGCGCCAAAGCCGTTGTCGATGTTCACCACCGTCACACCCGAGGCGCAAGAGCCAAGCATGCCGGCGAGCGCCGCGAAGCCTCCTGCCGACACGCCGTATCCCACCGACGTAGGCACCGCGATGACGGGCACGCGCACCAGACCACCCACCACGCTGGGCAAGGCGCCCTCCATCCCCGCAACCACCACGATGGCGCGCGCGCGCTGCAGCACCTCGGCGCGCGACAGCAAGCGATGAATGCCGGCCACGCCCACGTCAACCACGCGGCTATGGCGCACGCCAAGCGCGGTAAGCGTCTCAGAGCACTCCTCGAGCACAGGCATGTCGCTTGTGCCGGCGCACACCAGAAGCACCTCGTGCTCCTCGCCGCGCGCTTCGGCCGCACCTGCGCGCAGCGTGCGCGCAATGGGGTTGTGTGCGAG